>PLXD01000197.1 GCA_003151295.1 Chitinophagaceae bacterium
AATACACTTCACTGAAGACGGCGAATTGGCCGGATGTGGCGGAAAAGGAATAGGTTATCAGGTCGTTCAGATTTTCTACCAGGGTGAGGGTTGCGGCGCTATCGGGTATGGGAACAAAAGGGATTTGGGAAGCATATTTCTGTTGGATAATCACCGTATTCCGCGTATCGATACTGTCCAGTGCCTGCATCTCTTCGTTGCCGTCTTTCGCATAGTGGATGGCTTTTACCAGCCAGCAGGAGCCATAGGCGCCCGGGTTAAGCCGCGCTACCGGTTGACCGGTCGCCGGATCTTTCTGGATGAAATATTTGGCGTTCAGCATATCGAATACCCGCATATTCCCTTTCGACAATTGGTGTTCGATAATATCCTGGTAGAGGCCGAGCTTGGCAGGATGATACCCTCCCAGGGAATTATGAAAATAGGAGGCGCGGGAATCCTGGAAAGGATCGCTGGTCTCATCGAATACCCGGAAATTTTTTTCCGGATCGCGCTTGATCGCCAGGTCGGCTGCATTGGGCGGAAAGCTGGCTTCGAAATCAGCCGCGTCCATGTAACTATCATCATTCAGGTATCGTCTGCCGATGTCCAGCAGGTCGTACGAGCTTAGGATCAGGAGGCCGCCTATGAACAGGGCCGGTTTACATTTACCCTTCAGGTACAAGCCGGTCAGCAGGGCGGCGGCAGCGATCAGTAAAACGCTCCGGACCAGGTCGGCGCCGAACAGGGATTGGCGGTCCGCCCGTAATGGATTCAGCAGAGAATTGCCAAATTCATCGGCTTGTTGCTGCATGGCTGGTGTTGGCTGCTGCCCGCGGGACAGTTGTCTGATCATTAGGTCTGAAAAATATTGCTTCGCTCCTGAATCGTCGCCTGCCTTATATTCCGCCATAAAATAATAGGCCGTCAGGACGATCAGCAGACCACCCGTTATCCATAAAGCCGTTTTAAATTTTTTCCGGTGGGATTCTTTTGTCTCAATAGGGAATGTTTTTCCAAATGTTTCGCGAATGTATGGTTCTGCGCCAGCTCTTCCCGGAGCAGCCGTTCCGGCAGCGGACGCATCCGCGGCAGAGCTACCAGTAGCCAATAGCCGATCCAATCCCAGGGCTCCCAGCATGGGGAAGGCGAATTGGGGCATGAAGAGGGCCATAGTAGGCACCCTGAATTTATTGTAGAAAGGGAAGTGGTCGAACAGGAAGCCATTGAAAGCCGGAAAATGCTTGCCCCAGGAAAGTACGATGCCCGTTACTGCTACGCTGAGCAGCCACCATTTTTGCCAGCCTCTCACGTAAACGAGACCCAGGATAAAAAGAAAACAAACGACGGCGCCGAGGTAGACCGGGCCGCTCGTAAACGGCTGATCGCCCCAATAGCTAAAGTGATTGGCCAGTTGCAGTCCCATGTCTTCGGAGATGCCGGATTCGGCCAGTTTTCCGGCTAATTTCGAATCACCCGTAAAGTTTTTGCCATCGGTACCCCCGCCTGCGACATCCGGCGCGATNNGATACCATAGCTCCATTGGAAGGCATAGTCTTTACCCAAGCCATCTTTGTCGGAATACATGCGGTTCGTATGGGTCAGCTCCGTTCTCCCACCCCGCATGGTCTCTTTGACATTTTCCTGCATGGGAAGGTTGCTCATCGCAAAAGCGCCAAACCCGATCCCGCCTGCCCCAGCGGCAATGGTCAGGCTAATAAAAGCCTGCTTCAATTTTTTTTGCTTCCAGCAATACACCAGAAAAGGAATGGTAAGGGCGCCCATAATAAGCAACGTATAATACACGATCTGCAGATGCTGCGTTCCTACCTGGAAGGAGAATAGGATGGACAGCAAGGCCGCTCCCCAGAGATATCTGTGTTGAAAGATCAGCAGGAGACTCGCGATCACCGCCGGCGCATACCCGATGGCCGATAACTCCGTGTTATGCCCGGCGACGACAAGGATAGGATCAAAACTGCAATAGGAATAGGCGAGGGCCGAGAGGATCCCGATCCAGGGGTTAACCCGGAGAACCATGGTCAGGAAATAGAAGCAGATGCAGGCAAGAAAGAAAAAAGCGATCGGGTTGGGGAGTCCCAGTGTTAGTAAATAACTCAGCCACCCGATGGTGATCCTGGATTGGGAGTCCATCGCGATCGTGTAAGCGGGCATCCCGCTGAACATGCTCTCCGTCCATAGGGGAAAATGTCCATGTTTCTCTTTGAACTCGAAGGACTGTTGCGCCATCCCCTTCCAATGTACTACATCTGACTGTTGGACCACTTTTCCTTCCAGGATCGGCCTGCAATATACAACGGCGACGATCAGAAAGACGAGGACGGCGATCGCATGCGGATATGCTTTTTTCAGCCAGGAAGTATTCATGATGGAAAGGGTGATTTTAACGGGAAAATACAGGTATTTCAGCAATTTGCCACCTTCAGCAATTTATGCACATCCGTTACGACGATCTTCCTTCCCCTCGTTTCTACCAGGCCTTCCACTTTAAAATCCTTTAGGATCCTGACAATATTTTCCCTGGCCGTGCCTACGAGGCTAGCCAAGTCTTCTCTCGATAAATTGATGGCAACCTCCATGCCGGGCAGGTAATTTTCTTTATACTTTTCTCTCATGACCACCAATTGTGTGGCTAAACGTTCCCTTACGCTTCGCTGGGCAAAGTAGCTTACATTATAGGCAAATACGGAGAACTCATGGCTAAGCAGTTTCAGCAATCGTTGAGATAGTACTTTGGAGGTATGCAGGGCTTCGAGAAAATCCTCTTTGGGAATAAAGGCAATTAAACAGTCTTCCAGGGCCGCAGCCGAATCAGGATAACGTTCTTCCGACAGGATAGCGTGATATCCGATCAATTCACCGCTATTGGCCACATAAATGATTTGCTCCCGACCCTCCTTGTCCACCTTGTATTTTTTTACCATGCCATTGCGGATGAAGAAGATGCCGGTGGGAAAAGCGCCGTCCCGGAATAGGATCTCTCCTTTGCTGTAATGCTGGTCGCTCATGTGACCGGTAAGTATCGAGACATCCTCCGGCGGTAGTGCCGTAAGAATGGAATGACTTTTAAAGTCCCATTTATCCATTGGAAAAAGACCGCTAATGCTCATGACCTGGCGAAATTAACCTTTTAAAAATTGACATAAGTCACTTTTTAGAGTGATAAGATGCATTGTTCCCGACAGGGGTTTGACCTAACTTTGCAATATGGATAATTCAACTGACACAGTGTCAAAATTGCCCTTGGATAGATGGTTCGCAGGCGATGCGCAGTTTCATCAGCTGTATCCTCTTTCTGTCCGGGACTTGTCCAGGAGGCATTGGACGCCCTTGAAGGTAGCACGGGAGGCGGCTCAATTCCTGGTATCGGAAAAAGGAGTTCGGGTATTGGATATCGGAAGCGGGGTGGGCAAGTTTTGTCTGTCCGCCGCCCACGATCACCCTGATGCTTATTTTTATGGAGTGGAGCAACGCAGTGACCTGGTCGGTCATGCTGAAGCAGCTAAAAATATACTGGGCCTGCCGAACGTATCTTTTATTCATGGAAATTTTACGCAACTCGATCTGAAACAGTACGATCACTTTTATTTCTACAATTCATTTTACGAGAACCTGGACGGCACCGATAAGATAGACGATAACATATTGTACTCGGAGAATTTATATAATTATTACACCCACTATTTGTTCAGGCAGTTGGAAAAAATGCCTTCGGGGACAAGGGTGGTGACCCTTTGTAGCCTGGAAGAAGAGATGCCGCCTTCTTATCATGCCTTATATTGCGGTCCGGACAACATGTTGAAATTTCACATAAAAGAATAGGGTTCAGGGAAGAATCAAGGCATCGGGGTGGGTCACCGCCCTGCAAAGGGCCGTCGAGGTGGTGGCGGGGTCGAAAAATTAGATTGTGCAATCAATTGATGTTTTTTTGCTTGATTAGATTAAATTTGTCATTCCTAAATCATCAATGTATGGACAGGCGGAAATTTGTAAAGTCGACGCTATTCATGGGTTCCGTGATCGGCGGCGTCATTCCTCTTAAAAATTCAGTGGCTTTTATGGAAAATGAAAAAGACAAGAAGCACGAGAAGGACACTATGCAAGAAAAAAACAAAAAGCAGCAATGGTACGAGCTCCGGACCTATATTTTTGCAAGTGACGCTCAGCGGCAATTGACCGGCGCCTATTTGGAGCAGTCGGCCCTGCCGGCCCTCAACCGTGCCGGGATCGGAAATGTAGGAGTTTTCTCCGAATGGCAGCCTCAGGGAATGGGGAAGCTATTTTTACTGATCCCTTTTGACTCCATAGAATCGTTTGCCGCCATCAACGGAAAACTGGCCCATGACGCGGCCTACCTGAAAGCCGGCGAGGCATATTTATCAGCCCCGCCAGACAACCCGGCCTACGAACGCATAGAAAGCTCGCTGTTGAGGGCGTTTTTGCACATGCCCCTGATCGAGGCGCCGGAAAAGAAGGAACGCCTGTTCGAATTACGATGTTATGAGAGCCCTTCTGAAGCGGCGGGTCAAAAGAAAATAGAGATGTTCAACGAAGCCGGAGAAATTGATGTTTTTAAAAAGATCGGCGCAAAACCCGTATTCTTCGGCGAAACGATCATCGGTGAGCACAGGCCCAACCTGACCTATATGCTTTGTTTCGATAACATGGAAGCGCATGATGCGCGCTGGAAGGCGTTCGGCAGCGACCCGGAATGGAAAAAGATCAGTGCGATGCCCGAATATTCGGACGCCAGGCTGATCTCTAAAATTACCCGTACTTTCCTCGCGCCTACCGGTTATTCGCAGGTATAAATTCGATGGTGCCGTTCGGTAAATATAATTTCGCAGTTGTAAAGGGTTTAAGCAAGATCGATTCATACTATTTCAAGAATCCCTCGTCCTTCATCTTCTTATACACCGCATTGCTCACTGAGCTAAAAAGCTCGCCCCTGGGGGGATCGATGGTGCTGGTATTCCCGGTCCATATCAGCTTATCCCGTTTCAGCGAGTAAACGTTCACTTCTACATTATATATCTTGTCCGTGGTATAATAGCCCGGATCGTAGTAGCCTGGATAGGAATAACCCCAAAAGCCGCGCCAGCTGCGATAGTATACGGGGTAGGATCCCGGAACATAGCGCGTATTCTTGTCTATGTTTACCAAACGCATCACTACGACGCCGTCATAACCTTCGCTTTTCAACTTGGAATTATAAAAGTCTTCGTTTTCTTTAAGATCGCCGATTCCCAATTCCTTGTAGGATTGTACGGCTTTGCCAGGGAAGAGGGCCGCCATATCATCTTCCACCTTCCTGCGCACCGTCTCGTTCTTTAAGAGTGCCGCCACGACGAATTTGTGTATTTCGTCTGTATTAACGGTGACTTCGGGATCCCGCCAACTATTGACAATGGTTGTGTGAGGACTGCAGGCAAACAATGTGGTCATTAAAAGACCGAAAAATAGACTCGTTTTCATGTTTGTAGTTTTATTTATGGTGAATGAATATCCCACTTTTTAAAGGAGGGACGGCAATTTGTTTTGTATTCTCTCCATGGGGGTTTTGTATATTATTTGCAAAAGATCTTGTTCAGGTACCCAGCAAAGTCCGGGCCGTGGAGGAATACGATCCCTGGCGCTGGGCTGACTATTTTTTTATATACTTCCCGGAAAGCAGTTGTGACAGTGCGATCAGGTGTGCATCTTTTTCCCCATTATTTCCTACCTTTTCCATGAAATGCAGTCATTCCGGCTTACCGGCAACCATACAGATAATGAGCATAGTTTTAGATACATAGGGATAAATAAAATTACACCCTAAATTAATCAGCCTCCGATAGTATGAAGATGCGAATGAAACTTGTATTGCTTTCGATCGTGATAGCCCACTTCTCCTTCGCACAGAATGGGCACCCCACAGATAGCCTTCCCGGGCCGCCGCTTAAAAAACATAGTTTTCATTTATTGGGTGGCCAGAACGAAAAGGCCCGTGAAGGCAAACTATTGCTGACTCCTTTCTTTTTCCCCGGATACACTCCCGATATCCAATATAGCGTTGCCGGAGGGGCCATTATCTCCTTTTCGACCAAGCCCTCGGATAGTACCCTTCCCCGATCCTCCACCCCCCTCACGGTTACTTATTCCTCGACCCATGCCTTCATACTCAGTACCAGCATGATCACTTTCTGGCTCCATGATCATTTGAGGGTCTATGCTTTCATTCAATATAAGAATTATATGGATGCTTATTTCGGGATCGGGTATGAGAATGCCGTCAATACGTCTTTTCCGGATTCGACTAATTTCAACAGGAGTTTTTTCATTTTCCAGTTGCGCCCGCTCTGGAAGCTCCACAAGCACTTATTTGCCGGTATCAATATGGACTTTAATCAAAACATATTATGGAACATCAACCCTCATATGAAGCATGATCCCAATTACCAGGAATTCGGGCAATATATTGTGAATACCGGGATTGGAGGTATAGTGAGTTACGATTCGCGCGATGTAGCCCAAAATCCTTACAGGGGAATTTATTCAACGCTCATTTACACGTCTTATCAGAAGGCGACAGGCGGGAATACGCAGTTCCAGGCCCTGGATTTCGATACCCGCTGGTACCTGCCTTTGTCGGCCACAAAGGTCCGGATCCTCGCCATTAACTGGAGATCCAGGTACGATTTCGGTTCGACGCCCTTCACTTCCCTGATCAGCCTGGGCACTTCCCAGGATCTTCGCGGTTTACGTTTTGGACAGTTTCGTGATCAATACCTGAATTATCTTATTACGGAATACCGGTATAAATTTTATCGCAACGACAAGCCCACCCGCTTCGGCTTTGTGGTATGGACCGGCATGGGAGCCATCGGCGGTAGCGTCGGACAGGCATTTTTCCAGCAGCCGCTGACCGATTTCGGCCTCGGCTTCCGTTTCGAAGTGCAGCCCCGTCTCAATGTGCGTGTCGACCTGGGCTTCTCCTCCACCCACACGGCCACCTATGTTAATTTCCTGGAATCGTATTAATTGCGGGAAAACCATTCTTCTTATCTTGTAGGCGAATATCCTGCAATCCATGATTATCTATAAACAAACTTCGATCATGTTCCGTAACGGTAAGCTTTTTAATGCCTGTTCTGCTATATTTTTCAATGCCTTTTTCATCCTGTTGCTGACAAATGCAAGCGCCTTCGCCCAAGGGGGTAAAAAAGGCAGCATCTGGCTCACGGATCCGGGTCAATCCGTCTTCTTTCAGAAACAATCCCGACCCCTGGCG
>PLXD01000102.1 GCA_003151295.1 Chitinophagaceae bacterium
AGGCATCAAACTAGTCTATCCTTCCAATGCCGCCGATATGAAGGGGTTGATGAAGGCTGTCTTCCTGGATCCTAATCCTGTTGTCATGCTGGAGCACAAAGGACCCTATTGGAGCAAGGTGCCGGGTACGGAGGATGTGAAGAGGCCGGAGCCGACCAGGGATTATATATTGCCCCTGGGCAAGGCTGGAATTGTGCAGGAGGCACGTGCCGACAGAATTCGCGACGGGAAAACCTGCTGTGTCATCACTTATGGGATGGGCGTCTATGCCACAGCGGCAAAGCATGGGAAATGCCTGGTCCTGACGGAGGAACCGCAAAATAATTCTTTTGCCGAGGCCCTGGCCGGGAGGATCTCCCGGAATTGCTGGTCCTGGTTAGATGCCCCGGTTGAGGTCATGGGGGCGCTGAATCTCCCGGCCGTTCCGATGAATATCCTATTGGAAAAAGCCATGCTGCCCGGCCCCGAAAAAGTCTCCGCGGCGATCGGAAGGCTATTGGGAGCATGAGTTGTGAATGGGCAAGGGTGACTACCCGCGATTTAGTACTTCGTCAACTCCGGCTGTACTTCGTCGATATAGGAAAGGATCCCGCCTTTCAGGTTGTAGAGGTTGGTAAAACCGAATTTTTCTTCCAGCTCACGAATGGCTTTGGCGCTGCGGCCACCCGTCTTACAATGAACGATCACTTTACGATCGCGCGCTATCCTGTCTGCATTGGCTGCGATAGTTGCCAGCGGGATAAGTTCCCCGCCGATCGTTACAATATTGTATTCGTGGGGTTCTCTCACATCGATCAGTTGGAATTTTTCTCCACGCACCTGCAGGTCATATAATTCTTTGGCAGTGATCTCTTTCAGCGGTTTTTCCTCAATGGCTTTCATGCCGCAGAATTGTTCGTAGTCGATCAGGCCGGTGATGGTAGGGTTCTTACCGTTGATGGGGTTGTCTTCCCTGCTTTTGATATTGAAGGTCCTGCTTTCAAAATTGAGGGCATCGAAGAGGAAGAAACGGCCGGATAGGGTTTCTCCGATTCCTGTAATGACCTTGATCACTTCCAGGGCCTGGAGGCTGCCGATGATCCCCGGCAGAACGCCCAATACACCACCTTCCGCACAACTGGGCACCAGGCCTGGAGGGGGCGGGGTAGGGTACAGGTCGCGGTAATTCGGACCGGTATTGCCGTGACGATCCGTGTAGTTAAAGACGGAGACCTGACCTTCGAACTGGAAGATCGAAGCGTAGACATTCGGTTTGCCTAAAAGCACGGCCGCATCATTTACGAGGTAGCGGGTGGGGAAATTGTCGGTGCCGTCCGCCACGACATCATAATCACGGATAATATCCAGCGCGTTTTGTGAATTGAGATGGATATTATAGATATTCAGGCGGATATACGGGTTGAGCGATTCGAGTCTTCTTTTGGCTGCCTCTACTTTGGGCTTCCCGATCTCTTCTATGCCGAAAAGCACCTGTCTTTGCAGATTGCTGTCGTCGACCACATCAAAATCCACGATCCCGATGGTACCGACCACAGCTGCAGCGAGGTAGAGTAAAACGGGGCTGCCGAGGCCGCCCGAACCTATGACAAGGACTTTGGCCGCTTTCAGTTTTTGCTGGGCTTCGTAACCGAATTCGGGGATGATGATATGCCTGTTATAGCGGGCCAGTTCTTCCGGGGAGAAGGTGATCTCGTCTGTGGATCCACCCGCAATGGCCGGAATAATGCTGATGACGGTATCGTCTTTTACGATTGTTTTTTCCTGCTGAAGATTTCTGATATCGTCATTACCGACAAAGATATTTACGAAGGATCGGATCTGTCCTTTCTCATCGAGAAGGTGTTTTTTCAGGTCCGGGAAATTTGCAGTCAGTTCCCGCACGGTCTCGTCTATATTGGTTGCCTTTATTTCCAGCCGGGCTGTATTATTGGTGAATTTTCTTAATGGTGTGGGGATGATGACAGTAGCCATATTATAGGTTTTAATTGTAGTGTTTATATGAATTGATAGTTGTAATTTCTATGTGAATTGGTAGTCGATTATTTTCTCTTCCTCGAATTGTTCTTCTTCATTTAATCTCCAGGATCTGAGCGTAATGATCTCGTTGTTCAGCACGGAGATGATCAGGTAGGAGAAATAGGGCTGAGCTGCTACCCGGTCATGTTCGGAAGGAATTGCCGGATGACTGGGATGCGAATGATAAACGCCCAGCAGCCCTAAATTGTTCTCCAGCGCATATTGCTCGCCCTTCAGATAATCCTGCGGGGAGATCTCGAAGCGGCGTGTTTTATCCCCTGCTTTGGAATTGTCTACGACCTGGATAGCCGTGATGACACGGGTTTCGTCTTTTTCTGTGCCAAACAGGAACCCGCAACACTCATCCGGGAAAGTGCTGACGGCGTCTTCGATGAATTGTTCTCTGGCAGGGGGTTCGATGATGATCATATTATATTTTTATTTTGAGTGCCCGGATGACTTCGCTGTATTTGTCCGCATTGTCGGGAAACACCGTTACGACGATTCCTTCTTCTATCCCGTTGGCTATCTTAATAGCGCCGGCCAGGTTTGCAGCGGCCGAGGGGCTGAGGAGCAATCCTTCATGCCGGTAGGCCGCCCGGATGATCTCATAGGCTTCTTCCGTGCCGATCTCAAGGGTTTCGTCCGCTACCGAGGGATCGTAGATCCGGGGTACGATGGCCGTTTCCAGGTGTTTCCATCCTTCCATGCCATGCATCGCCAGTTCGGGCTGAAGGGAGATCAGGAGGGTGGAGGGGCTCAATTCCCTCAGCCTTCTCCCCGTTCCGACGAAAGTGCCGGTCGTCCCGAGTCCTGCTACGAAATGGGTAATACCGGGGAGTTCCTGGAATATCTCGATGGCCGTGGTACGATAATGGGCTTTCCAGTTATCGGGGTTCTTGTACTGGTCGGCATAGAAATATTTTTCAGGGTTTTCTTCAGCCAGGGACAGGGCCACTTGCTGAGCTCCATCCGTTCCTTCGAAAGGGGAGGTCAGTATGAGCTCGGCACCCAGCGACCGGAGGATCTCCTTTCTTTCCTGGCTGGCATTTTCCGGAAGGCAGAGAGCGACCCTGATATTCAGCAAGGCGGCAATTGTCGCATAGGCGATACCGGTATTTCCACTGGTAGCATCCAGCAAGGTCTTTTGTTTTGTGAGTTCGCCCCTTTCAATGGCGCTGCGAATAATGTAGTAAGCCGCGCGTGCTTTCACGCTGCCGGACAATTGCATCCATTCCTTTTTGGCGTAGATATGAACATTCTTTTTGCTGAATAAACGGGTAACCGCATGCAAGGGTGTATTGCCAACCTGCTTTTCCAGCGACCGGACTTTTGCGATCAGTTCAGGAGTATTTAAGGCGGTGATTGTTTCCATAAACCTTTAATGGCATAAACGATTGTACATGAAAAAAGCCCCACATCAGGTGGAGCTTTTAAATATTGTGTTTTACAGTTTTTAAACAGCTATAAGAGGTCATCCTCCACCATAATAACCATGGCTTGCTTACAACAGCAACAACAACAAGTACTATGTGCGAAGGCCTGGTTCATCTGGTTTTTTAATTCAAGTATACAAATATAACCCTTTTTTCAAAATTTCATAGTAGGGGGTGCGGAATTTGATAAAAAGAGAGGTCCCGGATCTTTGCCGTTGATCGATAGTTATTTATCTTGCCTCTTGAATACCAATCAACTACTATGTCTATGGAAGATCCGGTAAAAAATGTTAAAAAATTGGCGGCTTTGAAGGCGATCAGCTATATCAAGGATGGGATGACCCTCGGGCTGGGCACCGGCTCTACAGCTTACTGGGCTATTCAGGGTATTGGCGAGCGGGTCAGGCAAGGCCTGCAGGTGCGTGCGATTGCTACTTCCATGCAATCCGATTCCCTGGCCAGGGACGCGGGGATACCGATCGTCTCATTTGCGGACATTAATCATCTGGATGTTACGATCGACGGGGCCGATGAGGTGGATGAAAAACTCAACCTGATCAAAGGGGGAGGAGGGGCTCTGCTCCGCGAGAAAATTGTCGCTTCGGCGACCCTATTTTATATTATTATCGTCGATGAGACCAAACTGGTCGGCCGGCTTGGAAAATTTCCCCTGCCGGTGGAAGTCGCCCAATTTGGCTGGGAGATGACCCTCTTGCAACTAAGCAAGTTGGGTTGCAAGCCTGTTTTGCGTTCCGTGGACCACAAGCCTTTTTTAAGTGATAACGGTCATTATATCCTGGATTGCGCGTTCGGGGAGATCAGTAAGCCGGCCCTGCTGCACGAGCAGGTGAACGCCATTACGGGGGTTATGGATAACGGTCTGTTTATCAATATGGCAGATGTGGTGATCGCCGGTTATAAAGATGGAAGCACGAAACTGATCGAGCGGGCGGGAGTTAAGGGCTGACGGGGATAGGGTAGTGTTATTACCTCGAACGTCATATCGAAGTGGACGGGGCATCATAGCCAATTGGCACTTGCAATGGTAGAAGAGCGCTGCGGGGACGATCCCGGCAAATGGGCGCGAGTCGCCCGGTATGCGATTGCGGCTCTTGAATCCCGCATACTACTTTGGGATGGGGTGTTGGCGGCTATCCAGGATCGCGTACGGGTCGAAGGGTAAGCTAGAGTCGAGACTGTTTAATTTTGCAACGATTTTCTTGAAGACACTGGTATGTTCCGGACGTGCGCCGCTATTGCGCAACGCCGCTTAGAACTTCGTCGGAACTTCGTCCCTTGTTCCTTCTCGTTGGGCTACGCCCGCAACTTTCGTTCCGAGCTTCGCTCGATCCTCAGTTGCCTTCGCGTCGCTCGGTTACGACCATCCGGTGTCCTGGTTTAAAGGCGGGAGGATGATGGATGGGCTTGCGGAGGCGTCTTTGCATCAATAGACGACAGGTGCGGAAGACGTCTATAACGCGGAAGACATCTATATCTTTGTAAGAGGCTCTTCTTGTATTCTCATTGAACTCTCATTGAGTTCTTTTTGTGGAAGGAGTTTTACGCCGTGTGTTGGTTGTGAGGTGTTGTGAGATGTTGTCAGGCAGAGCATGTAAAAAAAGATTTTAGTAAGTATGATTGATTTTAATAAGCTTTTCGAAGATTTTAAGGGGATCAAAGCCGGTGTGATCGGGGATGTGATGCTCGATACCTATTGGTGGGGGCATGTAGAGCGGATATCCCCGGAAGCGCCCGTGCCGGTCGTGACATTGGACAAACGCGAACACCGGATCGGGGGAGCGGGGAATGTAGCACTCAACCTGGCTTCGCTGGGCGCAGAGACGACCGTTTTTTCCGTGATCGGCAGCGACGAAGATGGGGGAAAGCTGGAAGGTTTGCTGCAGGAGAATGCCATCCGGACATCATATCTGCTCCGGAGCGAAGCACGTATCACGACCAATAAGGCACGTATTATCAGCCGCAACCAGCAGATGATGCGCCTGGATTCAGAGACGACCAGGGATCTGACTGCCGCTGAAGAGGATGGACTGATTGGACAGGTGAAGAAATACCTGGAGCTTGAAAAGCCGCAGGTACTCATTTTCGAAGACTATAATAAGGGAGTGCTGACCGGGCGGGTTATTAGCGAGGTGATCACCTTGTGTAAACGCTACGGGGTCATCACTGCCGTCGATCCGAAAAGGAAAAACTTCTTTACGTACAAGGGGGTGGAGATATTTAAGCCTAATCTCAAAGAAGTCAAAGAGGGGCTCAATCTGCTCCTGGAAGAGCCCAACCTGCCGTCGCTCCGGGAGATCCACCGCCAGTTGGGTGAGAAACTGCAGCACGCTATTTCCTTTATTACCCTATCTGAAAGAGGCGTTTTCTTTGAGGCGCCGGGAGTTGCCGATATCATCCCTTCCCATATACGCAATGTAGCGGATGTATCCGGGGCAGGGGATACCGTGATCGCCGTGGCATCCCTGGTATATGCCGCTACGAAGGACGTGCGGCTGATGGCCGAGGTCGCCAACCTGGCCGGGGGGCTGGTCTGCGAAGAAGTCGGCACGGTAGCTATTAACAAGGAGCGGCTGCTGACCGAATGCAAGGTGTTGCTCGTGGCTTAAATTGTAACGTTCAAATGAATAAATACGCAGTCATAGTCGCCGGCGGATCGGGTTCACGGATGGGTACCCAGGTTCCCAAGCAGTTTCTGTTACTGCATAGCAGACCTGTCCTTTGGCATACGCTGAATGCTTTCCTGAATGCGTATGAGGACCTGGAGATCGTGCTGGTGCTACCGGAAGAACACATGGAGACGGGGCAGAAGATCCTTGGCGCCACCCATGCCCCTCATCGAATCCGGGCCATTACCGGGGGAGAAACCCGCTTTCATTCCGTTAAGAAAGGACTGGACTGCCTCTCCGATCGTTCCATTATTTTTGTGCACGACGGGGTCCGGTGCCTGGTCACGCCGTCGCTTATCCATCGCTGTTTCGATAAGGCATTGGAGACAGGAAATGCGATCCCCGCCATCCGCTGCATGGATTCGATCCGCGTGGAGATGCCCGAAGGCAACCAGGCGATCGACCGGGACAAGATCCGGATCATCCAGACCCCGCAAACCTTTTCCAGCGAACTTCTCCAGTCAGCATTCGGGCAGGTTTACCAGGAATCCTTTATGGACGAAGCCGTTGTCGTGGAGAGGATGGGCGTGAAGATCAACCTGGTGGAAGGGGATCCATCCAATATTAAGATCACGCGGCCCATCGATCTTATGATCGCGGAAAAAATTTTGGAAGATCGTGCATTGACAATTTGAATGGGAAGACGTAAGTGAACTGTTAGTTATTTTTGTAGGGTGTCGATTTCATTTTTTTAATAAACGCAGGGGCCAGGGCAGACGGTTGAACCTGAAAAAGAAGTAAGGCTGTTCGACCGGGCCGAATTTTTTATAGAACCGGGCGATTCCGGGTATATCGGATCCTTCGAAGTCGAGAATGAGGTCCTGACCGGCGAATTCCCGGATCAGTTGGTCCAATAAAAAATGATTTGCCTGCTTCTTTTTTCCCTCCGGTAACGTGCTTGGCAGCATCAGGTGGATCCTGTTCTTCTTTTTCAGCAGAAGCGAGACGGCTAGTAATTGGTAGCGTGACTGATCCTGCAAACGATCCTGAGAATGGTCCTGCGAATGATTTTGCGAATCGTCCAAGTCACCGTATACGGCTCTTAGCAACAGTCCTCCTTCCTTTTGAAGAACGAGACAAGCCTTTAAGAACCTGTCATAATCTTTTTTCTTTACGTGTGACAAGCGTTCCCGGTAGGTGGTGTGATAAATTGCTATGGCCTGTGCCGGATCGAAGACGGCGGTATAGTGCAGGGGGAAGCCATGAGACACCGCTGAAGCTGAAGGCGGAATGCGATCCGTGGCGGCCAGGTTTTTGAGAAGAGATGTGGAATACTGGTCGCGAAGCTGGGAGTAGGGTGCGTCCAGCTGCAAAATATAATTCATACGGGGTTCGAGGGCTGCGTCCATCCCGGTCATCGCACCTATCTCCGCAATTTCATTTTTATAATTCAGGAAGATCTCGGCAAACCGGAAATGGCGGGCGGCTTCATCGAGAAAGGCCCGGACCAGTTGACGGTAGCGTTCTTTTTGGTTTTGGGCTTCCTTTTGACCTTGAGGTTCGTTTTGACTCGGGAATTCCTTTTGGCTTTCGGGTTCCATCCCGCAAAAGATGCCCAATTGCTGGGTCAATGGCGGTTGATACAGATATTTGATCCCCCAGTTTTTATTCCAGGTCAGGGGCATTACTGCTTCATAGTCGTTCCATACCAGGGCATCCCATTGCCTGGCCATATTGTCGAGGTAAAAGGAATAGGCATAGACCAGTCCATTGGGAGCCTTGTCGATGCAGGCATCCCATTTTGCCGGATCGATCTCCTGTCTTTTCAGATAGCGTATATGGTAGGGGGGAGTCATATCAATCAAGTGCTCTGGCGGCCATCGTCTTGCCGGCTATTTTTTTGAAATCGATGTTTTGCAGGTCTATGCTGAAGGAAATCTTTTTCCAGAAGGTGTTCTCTTCGGGAATGGTTTTCAGTTGATCGCCGAAGTCGCTGCTATAGAAAATAGGCGCATAGAAATTGATGATGTTGTGAAACAGGGACAACTGCAGGCCGCCCACATAAAGAAACTTGCTGGTCTGTGGATTGCTTTGCCAACCTCCTGCATAGGTGCCGATATCGAGGAAGACTTTGAGCGGAACCGGGAACGGGAATAAAAAAGACGGCAGCGTGCTATTGAAGTTCGTGGCTGCGACCCAGTTATCGGAGCGGCCTTCCAGGAAGGGGAACTGGGGAACTTGTATTTTGAGGCCGCCGTCCCTGATCATGACCTGCTGGCTGGCAAATCCCGTGAATTCGTTCCTGCCTAAAAAATAATTGCTATAGGTATAGTCCTCGTCTCCTCTTACACCTGTGAGTTTCGGTTCAAAGGAAGATAGGTCCAGGGCTGAGCTTTGGCCGCCCAGGTAGCCGAATTTGGCTGCAAAGATCCGTACGGCCATTCCTCCGCCCGAGGCATAGTTGAAGAAATAATTCCCGGTGAAATTGATGCGGTAGAACCGGCTGGCCTGCTGGAATTGTAATTGGGCATTGTAGGGATAAAGGATCCTGTCGTCGGCCATATTCAGGCTGAGTTGGTTCAGGTAGCGGAAAGCGTATCGTCCATTGACCGGATAATATTGGGAGTCCGTGCTCTTCAGTACGTAGCGGTCGAAGCTTTTTTCCCCGATGAGGTAGGTCTTGAACCCGATCCATTTTTCTATCGTGCTCCGGGGCGTGGCTTTTTTCAGCGTTAGACGGACAGAGGGGACGATCTTATAGAATCCACCGAATATCTTATTTCCGTTGCTATCCGTCCCCGCGAGGGAGGAGAAGCGGGCGCCATCCAGGGCGAACTCTATTTTTTGAAAGCCGCTGCCTATGCCCGGATATTCCGAATAGCTGAGTCTCCCGATGCCAGTCAGTTGCCGGCTATTCGTGGCGTAAAGGGGCGCCAGCAGGAATTGGAAACGGTTGGGCGGCAGGTCGAAATTGTGGAGGATCGCCCCGATCATGAACTTATCGTATTCGTTATAGCCGATGGCCGGAGCGAGATTGATATACTCGATCTTGTCCGTGTTAAGGGTCGAAAACAGGAAAGCCGGTTTTATCCTTTTCGGAGATGCAGGGGGTGCAAGGGCCCCTTTTTCCTCCAGCAGGCCGAAAGCACGATTCAGGGTCCGGCCACTGGTATTTTCGAGGACGGCGCGGAAGTCATCAGGGCNNCCCCATGAGTTTGTAATTGAGGGCCGTAAAATCGGTCGAAGAGCTGGCGATGGGCTGATCCAGCCTCTCATCGATCCGGGTATCTGTAAAGAGGTCATTGCGTTTAGCGGTCGAAAGTTTTACGGGTTGTGAATGTTGTGCAGGTGATGAATGCTGCGCAGGTAGAGAAGGTTGCGGAGGTTGCGGCTGATACTTTAACGCTTCGTAGCGACGGTCATAATAAGTATTCATGCCTTCGTCCATCCAGGGATAACGCTGCTGGTCCGATCCCAGGGCCGCACAGAACCAGTTGCGTCCTATTTGATACTCAATGCGGAGGTCGAGGTCTTTGTCCGTTTTCCCGGTCGACACAGCGATAAGGGAGGGGTATTCCATGCCGGGGCGGGTTTCGCTGTTCCATTCTACTGCGGTGAGGGTATTAAAAGGATATTCACCGATCAGGGAGGATCGGAAGCGGATGGCGTCTTTGATGTAACCGATGCTGTGTTTCCAGCGGGCGGCATTGTCAGGGGCGTAGTAGGCATAGACCCGGATGATCCTTCCCGAACTCAGTTGCAGGGTATCCTGATCTATGCCGAAGTTTTTATCTGCGAACCATGCGAAATCCTGTACATGCTGTTGCCTGAACCGGAGGGTCCGGATCAGGGTATCCGAGGGGATATGGGGAAGTGCCGGCTTCTTTTTTTGGAAGAAGGCTTTTGCCAGGAGCGGTTTTGGCGTCCGTGCCTTTGGGGATTTCGGGGATAGAGGACTGGGTCGTGTATCGTTGGCGTCGTCCTGCAATTCTCCGGCGGCGGCTACTG
>PLXD01000094.1 GCA_003151295.1 Chitinophagaceae bacterium
ACAGGAAGGTAAGTTGCCTAACTGGCATAATGTGAATGTAGCCCAATGCTTCAGGGAACCTGCCGAGTATTATATGCAGGCAAAAGATTCATTCTATCTCCGGGCTACCTATAAGGATTTTTACCTCATTCGTCAGCTGTTTGGTCAGGCGCCCGGCGGAATGTACNNGGTATGGTTGAACAAATGGCTTCCGATGAACTGCTGGCCGGTATCACCGGCGATCCTTTGTGGGCAGACAACTGCGAAGATGTGGCCTTTAATACCTATCCCGCCGCGTTGACTGCCGACCTCAAAGCCCTTCGTTACTTGACCGCGCCCAATATGGTCGTAAGCGATAGCCGTAATCATAGTCCGGGCATCGAGAATGAGGGTCCCTACCTGATGATGAACCCTTTCAGCAGCAGGTGTTGCCAGCACAATCATGCACAGGGATGGCCTTATTATAGCGAGCATCTGTGGATGGCTACGCCAGATAACGGGCTTGTGGCCATGCTTTATAATAGCAGTGAAGTGACGGCCAATGCGGGCGATGGAATACACGAAGGGAAACGCATAACAACCGGATTGATCGTAAAGGGGCGGGGCCAGGCGGTGACCCTTACCGAGACCACGCAATATCCTTTTAGTGACCGGATCCTGATCGTCGTGGGAGTGCAAAAGCCTGTCGAATTTCCGCTCTATCTCCGGATACCCGCCTGGTGTGATCATGCATTTGTAAGAGTTAATGGGGAGCTTATCCATGATAAACAGGAAAGCGCCTCCTACGCGAGACTTCAAAAAAAATGGCGTTCCGGGGATTCCATCGAACTGTTCCTGCCGATGAAGCCCGTCATAAAAACCTGGACTGCTAATAAGAACAGTGTGAGCATCTATTATGGAGCCTTGGGTTTCTCGCTGAAGATCCCTGAATATTATAAAAAGATGGACAGCAGGAATTCCGCGATCAGCGAAGCCAGGTGGCAGCCGGGAGCGGATCCTTCGCAGTGGCCGTCTTACGAGATCTTCCCGATGGATAACTGGAACTATGGACTGGCGTTAACCGATCGGCCCGCGGAAGAGCAGTTCAAGGTCGTACACAGGCCCTGGCCGGCCGATGGATTTCCTTTTACGCAGGAGAATGCTCCGCTGCTGCTGGAAGCCAGGGGGAGGATCATCCCTTTCTGGACGCTCGATAAATACGGGCTATGCGATACCCTGCCCCAAAGTCCCGTACAGGTCAGCACCCCGGAGGAGCCGATCGAACTGATCCCGATGGGGGCCGCACGCCTCCGGATAACTGCCTTTCCGGTCTCGCAGTACAGTGTAAGCGAAAGATAAGAATGTATAGCCTCATATAACCCAAACTTAAAATAATGGCCCTCAAAAATCCCTATATGTATTCGATCGGATCATTCAATGCTCCGGCCTGGAAAGGCGTTCTTCTATCCCTGGCGTTCACCGCCTGTTTTATCCCGTTCCTTCATGCCCAAACGGAAAGCCCCGAATGGACAAAAGAGAAGGCGGCTAAATGGTATAAACAATGGACCTGGCTCTGCGGAAGCAATTTCATTCCCAGTACGGCGATCAATCAATTGGAAATGTGGCAAAAGGAAACTTTCGATCCCGTCACGATCGATCGGGAACTGGGATATGCGCAATCAATCGGGTTTACTACCATGCGTGTCTTTCTTCACCACCTGGCCTGGCAGGAAGATCCGGAAGGGTTTAAACAGCGAATGAAACGATTCCTTGAAATAGCTTCCAAACATCATATTACTCCCTTATTCGTTTTCTTTGACGACTGCTGGAATGAATCTTATAGGGCAGGTCCTCAGCCTGACCCCAAACCAGGCATACATAATTCCGGATGGTTAAGAGATCCCGGGAAACTGCTGTATGACGATACTGCACTCATTACCGTGCTCGAAAAATATGTTAAAGACATCCTGACCACTTTCAGGCATGATAAAAGGATCCTGTTATGGGACCTGTATAATGAGCCGGGTAACAGCGACTATGGCAACAAAAGCCTGCCCTTATTGGAAAAAGTTTTTAGCTGGGGGCGTCAGGTCAATCCCGATCAGCCTCTCACTGCCGGAATCTATAGCGACGAAAGACAGGAGATCAACCGCTTCCTCCTCGATAACGACGATGTGATCACTTATCATAATTACGATCCGGAACAACAGCATGCCAAAACCATCGATATGCTGGAGATTTATGGACGGCCCCTGATCTGCACGGAATATATGGCCCGTACCCGGAATAGCACGTTTGCCGGTATCATGCCCTTATTAAAATCCAGGAATGTCGGCGCCATCAACTGGGGCTTTGTATCGGGAAAGACCAATACGATCTATGCCTGGGATACCCCTATGCCGGATGGTTCGGAGCCGAAGGTCTGGTTCCATGATATTTTCCGAAAGAATGGTACGCCGTACAGCGAGGCCGAGATCATCCTGATAAAATCCATGACGGGGAAAAAATAAATAATTTATTCGACCTTTTTGCTTCCTGTTTGCGCCTGCAACTTCTCAAGTTCGCTGCGGCTCCGACCCAATCCGTCAGTTCATTATGCAGGCTATCGGTGACGGGTATGCCAGGAAGGGTGATGCCTTTCAACTGAAATACACCTTCCCATATTTGTCCGGCGTGATCATCACGACATTCGTATTCTCCGTGCTCTTGCGGGCAAGCTTCGCTCTTGGCATGATTTATTATTTTAGATTATAGGTTCAGATCGGATAAATTTCCACACGGAAATCAAACGTTTGCGTTAAAAAATCGCACTTCCTGTTTTTTCTTACTCCCGCATTTGTCTATATTGCACCGAAGCATAAACTATAATTATATGCGAAGGACTGTCTTGATTATGCGNNTTATGCGAAGAATCGTTTCTATGAAAATAG
Source organism: Chitinophagaceae bacterium (assembly GCA_003151295.1). Taxonomy (GTDB): domain Bacteria; phylum Bacteroidota; class Bacteroidia; order Chitinophagales; family Chitinophagaceae; genus Puia. The sequence continues at coordinate 2,889 of PLXD01000094.1, forward strand.
CCGTTGCCTTTTTGTTACTGGCAGGATTTGCCATCCCGTCCTTGTCCTTGTCCCAGTCCTTGTCTCGGTCTCAGTCACAGTTTCCGACGCAGTCTTCGTCCTCGCTTTCCGGCCTGCCTGTCTACGTGGAAACGGCTTCGGGGGGCGACTGGCTGCTGGGCAACACAAAATCGCCCGCGGGGGTCTTTCGAAGCGCCAACGGCAAGGATCTGATACTCGCTAACGGGCTGCTCAGCCGCTCATTTCGTATAGGTGATTATTTGGCCTGTTTCAATTTTCGCAACCTGCGAACCGGAAGGCAGTTATTGCGGTCCCTCGAACCGGAAGCGGTAGTAGAGATCGATGGGCATCCTTACGATATCGGGGGGGCGGACGGGCAGTTTGAACATGGCCCNNGGCTGGACAGGTTCAAGGCGCCAAAGGATGCATTCCGTTTCAGCGGGTATTCTATAAAGCGGATTGGTCCGCCATTCGCCTGGAAGCCTGCGCGCTGGAATACAGCGGGCGCCTGGCCTACGAAAGGGCAGGAACTGGTATTCTATTTCAGGCATCCCGGCGTCCTGGCAGATATAATCGTAGAAGTGCATTATGCACTGTACGATAATATTCCCCTGGTATCCAAATGGATCCGTGTGGTCAATGGTAGTGGGGCTACGATCCGGGTCAATCGTTTCAAGTCTGAAAAGCTCGCCATGGTAGAAGAGGGGAGCGGTGTGGATGAGAACGGGTATTGGCCCTTGCCGCCCATCAGTGTTCAAAGCGATTATGTTTTCGGAAACACGCAAACCACCTCCTGGTTGAAAGACTCCATATATACTTCCCAGGTGAGCTATGATCTGAAGACGCCTTGCCTGTTGGAAAGCAAACCTCCTATCGGTCCTGATTACCGTCTTGATCCGCAGCAGTCTTTCGAGTCTTTCCGTACCTATGAGCTCTTGTATGATAATAATGATCAGGAACGTTGCGGGCTGGCCGGGCGAAAGATGTACAGGCTCCTGGCGCCCTGGTCTACGGAGAACCCTATATTCCTGCACCTGACCACGGTGGAGGACGATAAGGTCAGGGCGGCCGTCGACCAATGCGCGAAAGTGGGTTTTGAAATGGTCATCCTCAGCTTTGGCAGCGGGCTGGACATGGAAGACACGAGCGATGCCAATATCGGGAAGTTCAGGGGACTGGTGGAGTACGCCCGCAGCAAGGGTATCGAGATCGGCGGGTATTCGCTTTTCTCCAGCCGTCGTATAGACGATGCAAATGATGTGATCAATCCGTCAACCGGCAAGCCCGGGGGCGCCATATTCGGCGATGCACCCTGCCTGGGCAGCGATTGGGGGTTGGCCTACCTGCAGAAGCTGAAGACCTTTATCGGCCGCACCGGATTTCGTATACTGGAAAATGACGGGCCATACCCCGGCGATATCTGCGCTTCCGTAAAACATCCCGGCCATGAGGGCATGGGGGATTCNNGGGCCCTCGAGGCTGGTTTTTACCATTGGTTGCGGGAGGAGGGAGATGTATACCTGAATGCCCCAGACTGGTATTTCCTGCAGGGTTCCAATAAGACGGCAGTCGGTTACCGGGAGGATGACTGGTCGCTTCCCCGGGCACAGCAGATCATACTGGGAAGGCAAAATATCTATGACGGCACCTGGACTAAAACGCCGTCCATGGGATGGACCTTTGTGCCGCTGACGGAATACCATGGCGGCGGAGAGGCAGCGACCATCGAGCCACTGAGGGAACACCTGGACTCCTATAAAGCCCACCTCGTGCAGAATTTCGGCAGTGGCGTGCAGGCCTGTTACCGTGGTCCGCGTCTGTTCGATGCTCCCTCAACCGAAGCGATGGTGAGGGAAGAGGTCTCCTGGTACAAAAAATATCGGGGAATACTAAATGCGGATATCATCCACCTGCGCAGAGCCGACGGAAGAGACTACGACTGCATACTTCATGCCGATCCCCAAGGGAAAGAGAAGGGGCTTGTAATGATCTATAACCCATTGGATAATCCTATCACCCGAACGATAAAGCTGCCCTTATACTATACGGGGCTTTCCGGGAGTGCGAGGATCCGCGAGAAGGAAGGGCTTGCCAGGGTCTATGCTCTCGACGCCGAGCGTTCCGCGACTGTTAAGGTGTCGATACCGGCGCATGGCTATACCTGGCTGGTGATCAAGTAGGCGAGCGCCTCCTATTTTCCGGCATACCGGTACAGTTTCTCCGCGGTATGAATTGTACCATGAATTAACCTATAAGTTGATGGTATAAAATTTGTTCCTATCTTTGCATTGGGTGAATGAAGGGGTGGCTAATGGATAATCCGAAAGAAAAAATATCAAAAATAATCTCTGACACGTTTTCCAGCGGGAGGGAGAAAGTAAAAAAGCCTCGTGAAAACTTCGAGTGGTTGAAAAAGTCCGCAGCCATTGCTATAAAAGTATTGGATGCATTGAAAGCCCAGCATCTTTCTCAGAAGGACCTTGCTGCACGAATGAATATATCTCCGCAACAGATCAGCAAGATTGTAAAAGGCCGGGAGAATCTTACGCTTGAGACAATATCGAACCTGGAACTTGCTCTTGGCATCATAATAATCGATGGGCTTGGGGATCCTACTATTTTTTTCTAATACAATTACGGATACCTTTATAGCCTTCGCTTAGAATAGCTTCGATCGTGCTATATCATGGTCAATGCCGTTGTTTAGTACAGGTTGTCATGTATTTTAACATGTTTTTTTGATTTCCCGGTGTCTTTTTCTCCTGTTTTGCGTTCTAACTATCAGAGAGCTTTAAATCTCAGGTTATGGGAACGAAATTTACGCATCAGGAAATATTGCTATTGACCGGTACCCGTTTTTCAGAGCGGCAACAGTACCAGGAAATGAATCCGGGATCTTCCGATAGCCTCACGGGGAACGAGCGTTTGGAAGAGGCCTGCTGGAACGGGTTGTTATACGAGATGCTGCCTGAGATCTCGGAGAAAACAGCCGATGGCAAAAATCTTCGCCTCTGGCAGATCCGGGCGGCCGAATCGTTTCTCGAACTGGAACTCGGCGAATCGCCGGAGATCAAGGATGATGATTTCTCGATCGACCCTCCCTGTATCCTGTTGAGAAGATGCCTGAATTAGCGGAACATCCCTTTTAAATATGCCCGGAGGTATTATTAGTTCATTTAAAATAGGAGGCAGGGATCGTCTTCCACATGCCGTGCGACAAATGGCCGATCAGCAATTCATAGACCAGGTAAACGGGCCAGAAGATATAATGGATCAGCAGGTACAGAAAGGAATGATTGTAATACCAACTGATCATGATCGTATAGAGACCCAGGACCAGGTAGAGGATGCTTTTTTCCCTGTTTTCCATCTTATTTGTATTTATCGGAAGATACCATTTATTGTCGTTATTTTCCGGGCTTTTTACGGAATTATCCGGTATTGTTAATTTCCTTTAAAGTTAAAGCCATTAAATACGGGTATTTGACAAAG
>PLXD01000130.1 GCA_003151295.1 Chitinophagaceae bacterium
AATATGTACAAGGTTAAATGTTTCATTGGGAACGAGATTGTCCTATACCTTTACCCAATTCCGTGCCAGCAGACAATGAATTGAAAATAAATATATTACAATCGTTTTACCGGGTGGCTGGTTCCCACCGGAAGAATAAAATTCCCGAAAAGGGAAACCGGGGTTTTATCCCGGCTGCCGGAGGATATTTTCAATGTCTTTCAGCTCTTCTCCACTGAAGCCGGTATTTTTGAAAGACTGCAGCGCATCACTGACCTGTTCGGGCTTACTGGCCCCGATCAGCACGGAAGTAACCCGCGGATCTTTCAATATCCAGGCCAGGGCCATCTGGGCCAGGGTTTGGTTCCTTTTGACGGCCATTTCATTCAATTGACGGATCTTATCCAGCTTTTCATGGGTCACCTGGTTCTCCTGCAGGAATCCATGGGATTTTGCGGCACGGGAATCCGCCGGTATTCCTTTCAGGTATTTATCCGTTAGCAGGCCCTGAGCCAACGGAGAAAAGGGGATGCAGCCTACCCCTTCTTTTTCCAGCAGGTCCAATAGTTTATCATCTTCCACCCAACGCTCGAACATGGAATATTTGGGCTGATGAATCAGACAGGGGGTACCCATCTGCCGAAGCAATTTAAGGGCTTTTGCAGCTTCTTCGGTCCTGTAATTTGACAACCCCACGTAAAGGGCTTTTCCCTGTCTTACGATCAGGTCCAGTGCTGCCATTGTTTCTTCCAGCGGCGTGTCGGGGTCGGGTCGGTGATGGTAGAAGATATCTACATAGTCCAGTCCCATACGCTTCAGACTCTGGTCGAGGCTGGATATCAGGTACTTTTTGGATCCCCATTCTCCATAGGGACCTTCCCACATATAATAACCAGCCTTTGTCGAGATGATCAGTTGGTCCCTGTGGCTGTGAAAATCCTGCTTCAGGATACGACCAAAATTCTCTTCGGCTGATCCCGGCGGTGGTCCATAGTTATTGGCCAAATCAAAATGGGTGATACCTGCATCAAAAGCCATGTGAAGGATCTTGCTGCAATTCTCCAGCACATCTACATGGCCGAAATTGTGCCAAAGGCCCAGTGATACGGCAGGCAACTGTATACCGGATCTGCCGCAACGACGGTATTGCATCGATTGATAACGCTCAGCATTCGGGGAATAGCTCATAACAGGAATTAGTTGAGGGCTAAAAATACTAACTTTATCGACTTCAACGACCAGCTTTATGCAATCTCTCAAAATCCTGTTGCGGATCCGCTGTATGATCGCTTTTTTCATGATCTTTCTGGCGCGCTGGATACTCATCCTGGAAAAGCAGGATAAGGGCATTCCCGCATATTAAGGTTTCCTGTTTCGACATATTAAGGCTTTTATATATTAAAAGAACAACCTTTTCGTTTGTATATTGCTGCCGGATTTCAAGCTAATTCACGCTAAAAGAAACCAATTTTGAAACTGAAGCTCGGATCGTCTTTTTGGGTCAATTCCATTTTCTATACATTATTAAACCGGTTCTCACTTCTATTATTTGGAGTAGTAACTTACATACTGCTGGCGAAAAAAGCCTTCNNTTCCTCATGATCATCTCCATCATAGAGATGGTAAAACAGGGATTGTTGCGCAATCCGATGATCAAATATTTAAGCGAACCGGAATATGCAAACCAGAAGAACAAGGTGCAATCCGCTTCGCTGTTCACCAATATCCTTTTTACCGCATTGGTGATCGTGCTGATCCTGCTGGGCGGAAATTCTTTCTCAAAATGGTTGCATGCGCCCGAACTCGCTCCCCTTCTGACCTGGAGCATATTGCTCATCATTATCATGGTGCCTTTCAATCACTATNNGCCAGGGGATTTTCTTTGCCGGAATCATCATCATGCTCTTGTTTTTTAAACCGTCCCTGACGTTGCTGAACCTTGTCCGTCTACAGACTTTTGCCTTGCTTTTAGGCACTGTTGCCTTGTTCTTTCCGGTCAGGAAATATTTTTTTAAAAGTTTCGACTTCGAAAAGGTGCTTATGGTGAGGATGCTGCATTTCGGTAAATATATCTTCGGCACGAATGTCTTCTCCCAGATATCCAGGTATATGGATCAGATCATCACTGCCAGCCTGCTCTCAACGAATGTATTGAACTATGTGGCTTATTACGGAGTTGTATCCCGGATCAATAATATGATGGATGTGCCTTCCATTGCGGTGGCCGATGTCCTTTTTCCGAAGAATGTGGAGGCAATGGCGACTGACGGGCCCACCAAAGTGAAATACTATTTTGAGAAAATGGTTGGCAATATTATAGCTGTTCTTTTGCCGGTAAGCATTTTCATCTTCCTGCTTCCCAGCCTTGCCATCAAGATCATTGCCGGCAGCAAGTATCTGCCCGCTATTCCGATCCTGCAAACGGTGATATTGACCAGCCTGGTCCGTCCCTTCTTCTACCAGTTCGGTACAACGATGGATGCGATCAATAAGCCCAACGTAAATTTCTGGGTCAACCTTTCGATGATGGCCCTCAACCTGCTGCTGATCGCCCTGGGGCTAAAATTCTTTGGATACATGGGGGCGGCTTACGGAACGGTCGTCTATAACATCACGGCCGGCATCGTTCTGATGACCGTCTTAAAGAAATATGTCAATATCGAGGCCAAGAATATCTGTTTTTATGTGATACAGTGCTATAAGGATATGCTGCACATCGGAAAAAGATTTTTGCCCAACAGGGCATAAACTTTGAGAAGGCAAAGTATGAACCTGGAGAAATCCCTGGAAGAAGAACATTCCAAACAGCAACGCGAACGCCGCGAACTGATACGACCTTATTTCAAAACCCTGCTGGACAATCTGGATAAAAAGGGATTGCATGACGCGGTGATATGTAATACGGTCAGGGTCCTTCAGGACCGGCTTCCAGACAATATCCGGAAATCGTTTCCGAGATCCGGTTGATCATCGAACAACAATGGGAGCATGCTACCCCTGCATTCCGGTCGAGGGCTACGGTATTTATGAAGTAAGTTGTTTATATGTTGTTTTTAATATAGAAGCCGTGTCTTTATCGTTTGTTTTACTTCTTTTAGTAGCTGCAGGGCCTGGTTGGACAGTTTCTTGTCAATATCGAGGACTACATAGCCGATCTCATCGTTGGTTTTAAGATATTGAGCCAGGATATTAATATTATGGCTGGACAGGGTGGTATTGATTTCTGACAGGACGCCCGGTACATTCTTATGAATATGCAGGATACGATGAGTGCCTTCCTGAGGAGGCAGGCTTAACGGTGGGACGCTATGAGAGCCGATGGTCATTCCCGTTTCCAGGAATTGGTAGAGCTTGTTACTCACATCGCCGCCTATATTTTCCTGGGCTTCTTCCGTAGACCCACCGATATGGGGTGTAAGGATCACATTCGGCAAATTTTGAAGAGGAGTCTGGAACTTATCGCCGTTCTTTTCCGGCTCCCAGGGATAGACATCGATTGCGGCGCCAGAGAGATGACCTTCCTGCAGGGCCTTGCTGAGGGCATCCAGGTCCGCCACTTCACCCCGTGCATAGTTCAGGAGGATCGAGCCCTTTTTGAACTGTTTCAGCATAGTCTTGTTGATCATATTCCTTGTAAGGGTGGTGTCCGGAACATGTAATGTGATTATATCTGATTGACTGACAACCTCTTTAATTGTTTTCTTAGCTACTGCGTTGCCCAGCGGAAGCTTGGTCATGGTATCATAAAAGATCACTTTCATGCCCAATGCTTCAGCGAGTATGCTGACCTGGGTGCCTATATTGCCGTATCCAATGATACCCAATGTTTTACCTCTCAATTCATAGCTTCCCTTGGCTTCTTTCAACCAGATCCCTGCATGAGCGGCCTTGTTCTTATCGGGGATACGCCGGATCAGTAAAATGGAAAGGCCGATCANNCTTTCAGGTCTACCTGGTTGACCCCTATACAAAAGCAGCCGATGGCCTGGAGCTTTTTTGCCGCGTCCAGCACTTTGGCGGTGATCTGTGTTTTAGACCGGATCCCCAGGAGGTGTACATCTTTTATTTCATTGATCAGTTGTTCTTCCGAGAGTGCTCCGCCCAATTTCCTTACTGAAGCATAACCCGCGTCCTTAAAGTGTTGTACGGCCGCGTCGCTGATATTTTCGAGAAAAAGAATATTGATCTTCTCCTTGGGATAGCTGGTTGTTTTTTTATCTGCCATAATTTTTGAGCGTCTTTAACGTTATTTTTCCGGAAATGAAAGTGCAAAGTTGTCATTAAAATGCTAAATGAAAAAACAAAAATCGTTTGCCGGCAGTTTTGACAGCAGATTCTTTTATTTTTGCCGTACTAACTCATAAAAATTATTCCTGTTGAAAACCTTTGGTTATTTTTCCCTGGCGATAATCGTGCTGGCATCCTGTGGACAAGCGTCGCCCAATGCAAAGAATGTAACGAAAGCTGATACTGTGGGCATTATCCCACCTACCCGGCCTACGCTCAGCCAGTCTGAGTTACATCGTTACTCCACCACTACCAGTCATTTTTTTGATACTATCTTTTCCGGTCGTTTCAACGGGAGTGTGCTCGTTGCAAAAGACGGGGAGATCATCTACGAACGCTATAAGGGGCTCAAACATCCTCAAAGCAGTAGAGATTCCCTTGATTTGCATACTTCTTTCCATCTGGCCTCCGTTTCCAAGACTTTTACGGCCATGGGGGTGCTCAAATTATGGCAAGATGGCAAGTTGAACATACATGATGAAGTTTCGAAATATCTGGATGGCTTTCCATACCAGGGTCTGACGATCCAAAACCTGTTGACTCACCGCAGTGGGCTGCTCAATTATGTTCATTTTATGGACAGGTCCGGATGGGATAAGCATAAGTACCTGACCAATGCGGATGTGCTGCAGTATATAATAGCCCATGCCAGGGAGGTTCAGGGTGCGCAGCCCAACAAGCATTTCGAATATTCCAACACCAATTATGCATTGCTGGCGCTGATTATAGAAAAAGTCTCCGGTCAGAGCTATCCGGAATTCATGTCGAAAACCTTTTTCCAGCCGCTGCAAATGCAGGACTCCTATATTTTCAGCCTGGCGGACACGGCGAAAGAAATGGGGTCCTATAAGCAGAATGGCCGTCCTTTTCGTCTCGAATTCCTTGACCAGGTATATGGCGACAAAAATGTCTTCAGTACGGTAAGAG
>PLXD01000023.1 GCA_003151295.1 Chitinophagaceae bacterium
TTTCGCAATGGTTCCTGCAAATCATGAGAAGCGATAGTCGCAAATTGCTCCAGGTTCTCATTCGAATGTTTGAGGGATATATTGGCATCTTTAAGGGAAGCCGTTCTCTCATCGACCCGTCTTTCCAATTCCTGCGTAAATGTCTTCCTATCGGCCTCCAGTTTTCTCACTTCGGTGACATCTTCGATAGCCAGTAAAATCAATTGTTCGGCATTATCTTTTCTAAAGATCCTGCTGGCGTTCAAAAGCATGGTCCTTTCCCCCATAAAACTGAAAGTCTGCTTAATTTCAAAATCGATGACTTTATTTTCTCCCGATAAAATATTTTCGAGTATGGAGCGAAGGGGAAGTATATCCCATTGCCCGTTTTCAAGTCTATGAAATAATTCCCCTTCCGTCTCCTCTTCCGTAGTATTGAATTTATTATAATAAGATCGGTTAGCGGTTTTCACCCGCATGTTCCTGTCAAGAATGATGAGCGGCTCACGGATGGTTGCCACAATCGACTCGGAATAGATACGGGATAGGTTTAATTGCTCATTCCGGTCGAAAAGTTCCTGGTTCAAAGTAGTCAGCTCTTCATTTGTGCTTTGAATTTCTTCTTTTGAAGTCTCTAATTCTTCATTTAAACTTTGGAGTTCTTCACTGCCGGAAAGAAGTTCTTCATTGGCGCTTTGCAATTCTTCATTAACGGCTTCCTGATCTTCCGTGATGTGCCTCATATCCTCCCGGACCTGCGTGAGTTCATTCTCAAGTCTTTTAATATGTTCGCTTTCAAGACTTTTTAGTATTTCCGGGGCGAGAGGCTGACTATCCCCTTGAACGCGGTCCGTAAGGCCGGAGGAAAAGAGGGTATCCTTAAAAAGGATCAAAAAATGCGGCTCCACCGTATTTACCAAGGGAATGACTTCAATGGTCACCAGTTGCTGCTTACCCATAAACTGTATGGGAATATTCTCTTTTACCAGGGGCTTATTACTCTCTTTTACCTTGTGCAAAGCGTTTCTTAATTCAAAAGCCAAACCCTCCCTCGCCATTTTTAAGACGTTCATGCTCGGTTTCCCCGGGGATGGCTCAAGCCAGACTCCCGTCGACCCCCGGAATTGTACAATATCCAGTTGTTCGTTCACCAAGACCCCGGGTGGGGTATATTTGGAAAGCAAAATATCATCTGCACTCTTCTGAAAATCATCCCGGCCGACTTCTTTTCCAAGGGAATGAACCTTGCCTTTAACCGCTTTCTCATTGGGGTCGGCGACAACGTGGAAATATTTTGCGGCAACTGATTTTCTTGAATATATCTTGGCGTTCTTCCCGAAGGCAGTGAACAGATCGGCCGCAGGGCCGGTAGTTTCGGATTTTCCGAGTAGTAAATATCCATTCTCTTTTAATGCATAATGAAAGGTCGTGAGTGCCTTCTTCTGCAAAATAGACTCCATATATATGAGAACATTCCGGCAACTGATAAGATCCATTTTAGCGAAGGGCGGGTCTTTCAGGAAATTGTGACAGGCAAATACGCATATATCCCTGATAAACTTATTTATCTGAAAGCTTCCATTTACTTTCGTAAAGTAATTTTGCAAACGATTGGCAGAAAGGCCGGCGACTTCTCTTTTCGTATATATCCCGGTCCTGGCCTTGGTGATGGCTTTGTCAGAAACGTCAGTGGCAAATATCTGAATTTTAGTATCCACTGCTTTATCTCCCAGATATTCATACAGGCACATGGCAATTGAATAAGGCTCTTCGCCGGTAGAACATCCCGCAATCCATATGCGAAAGGAGTCTCTCTCCTCTCTCTCTCTTAAAAGAAGCGGGAATATTGTTTCGCAAAGGAGTTCGTAAGTTTTCGGATCCCGAAAAAACTCTGTGACCGGAATAAGCAGATCCTGGTACAAAATATCCTGCTCGGTTTTATTCTCCTTAAAATAGGTGAGATAATCCGAAATATTGTCTATTTTATTCAACCCCATTCTACGTACAATCCTCCGTCGGATGGTAGTTTGCTTATAATAGGTAAAGTCGACCTTCTTTTGAATACGGATCAGGGAAAGCAACTGCCGGAAAGCATCTTCATTCGTCAACTTCGTCAGTTCCAAATCGTCTTTGTCGGTACCTAGGCTGCTCTTAAATGTCTTGTTTAATCTTGCCAGTTGTAAAGAGATTTCTTCAGGCGTGAGTATAAAGTCCACTACTTCCGCATCGATGGCGCTTTGAGGCATACCGTCGAAAGCGGCGGATTGCTGCTCTTGCGCGAATGTAATGCCGCCGTGGTCCTTAATTGCTTTTAATCCGAGGGTACCATCCGTTGCGGTACCTGATAAAACGACTCCGATGGCATTACTCAGGTGAACTTCAGCCAAGGAAGTAAAAAACACGTCGATGGGCATGTTTTTCTCATTCTTTGGGGGGCGGGGACTTAATTGAAGGACTCCATCGGTGGCGGTAAGTAATTTATTCGAAGGAATGATATAGATCTGATCGGGTTTAACCCGGACATTATTTGTAATTTCATGTACGGGTATATTGGTCACCCTTTGTAGCAGGTCCACCAATATGCTTTCGTGCGTAGGCTCCAAATGCTGTACTAAAATATAGGCCATTCCGGAATCTTCGGGAATGGCTTTTATCAGCCTTTTAAATGCCTCCAATCCACCCGCAGACGCGCCCACACCTACGACGGGAAACAGGTTGGAAGAGAGTAACTTTGTTTTATCTTTATTTTGTAGTTCAGACATTATCAGATTTTCAAGAAGCTTTTAGGTCTCCTTTAATAAATTACTAAGTTACAAATAATAATGTGTATACGTTATAAAGCCGGATATTCAGTTAGGAATGTGTGAATTATATAACAATTATCTGCAACTATATAATGCAAAAGCACCGCTGATCTATATCTTCACATCAGCATCCGGTCTTTGGGCAATTGCCTTGGGCTGCATGAACCTGTAGTCATATATCCTCAATAACGAATGGCGGAAGGAGGATATTTCTCTTCTTTAAGAATGGATTCTGAAAAGAAAAAATCAACACGATTCCGTTAACAACCAGGAGGATGAAGATTCCTCAATATGCCCAATCCCTTTTCAGACCAACGAGACCTCTAACAAAAAGAAAAAAGAGTTTTTCGAAAATAATAGTAGCCGTTTTTTGCCAAAGCCGCAAACAACAGGGATGAATGTTTCATCCAAACGAAAATATTACTAAATCCGGTTGATTTTTTTGTCGCTCATTCATTCAAGGCCTGACTTCGGCAGAGCCTCATTGATCTGGTCATGCTGCCCGGCGGAACCCTCCCCGGGACCTCTGGATCTCATAGATCCACCACGGTAGTGAAGTCCGGGCTTCTAAAAAACCCGTTCTTCACTATCATTTTAAAGCGGAAACATCCCGCAAACTCCCCGTCATGGTTTCCTTTTTTGCTCCTTAAATTTATATTACCTTTCCCCGTCAAAAACAGCAAAAAACGCCTATGGAGAAAAATAAACGGGCATTGGAGAAAATAAACTGGGGCATGATCGGCGTCGGCAACGTGACCGAAAAAAAAAGCGGACCGGCCTTTAATAAAATTGCCCATTCGGCCCTGGTAGCCGTCATGGGAAGAAATCCGCAAAAAGCCGCCGATTACGCCCTGCGGCATGGAATACCCAAATGGTACGACAACGTCGATGAACTCATCGCAGATCCGGACATCAACGCCGTCTATATCGCCACGCCCCCCGATTCGCACCTTGAATATGCCGCCAAAGTCATGCGGGCCGGCAAGGCAGTTTATGTCGAGAAACCGATGGCCCGGAATGCCGCCGAATGCGAAGAAATGAACCGCATCAGCCGAGAAACCGGCTCTCCCCTCTTCGTGGCCTTCTACCGGCGTGTATTACCTTATTTCGTGAAACTGAAGGAACTGATCGACAACCGGGTAATCGGGGATCCTCGCTGCGTGAATATCCACTTGCACTGGCAGCCCTATGACGAAGAAGTCGGTCCTAATCCACAACCCCGCTGGCGGGTCTTTCCCGAACTATCCGGGGGAGGCCATTTCCATGACCTCGCCTCCCACCAGTTCGACTTCCTCGAATACGTCTTCGGACCCATCAAATACGCAGCCGGGATCGCCCGCAACCAGGCCGGTCTCTATAAAGCGGACGATATCGTAGTGGCCAATTTCGAATTCGAATCCGGCATCCTCGGCAACGGCAGCTGGTGCTATACCGTCAATAAGGAACAGCGGATCGACGAGGCACAGATCATAGGCTCCCTGGGAAGGATCGTCTTCTCTTTTTTCGAAAAATATACGATCCGGGTGGAAACCGCCTCAGGGGCCGAGGAGTACAATATTCCCTATCCGGAACATGTACAGCAGCCTTTACTCGAAGAGATCGTAAAAGAACTAAGGGGAGAAGGTAAAAGTCCGAGCACGGGCCAGACAGGCGCAAGGGCCAGCGCCCTGCTCGACCAGATTACGGCACGAAAATAGCCGGGAAAAATAATAAAACAGGCAATATAAAATAGCTTCGCGCAAACGGGAAATTATTTTCTATCTTTAGCAGATTAATGAAGGCATTCATACTATTGAACGCCAATTTTTATATTTTAAATAAATTAACAATGAATCTTTTCGT
>PLXD01000511.1 GCA_003151295.1 Chitinophagaceae bacterium
AAATGATAGGGGTTCGCCACATTCACGAGATTGCCGATATTCCGGTTGCCATACAACTGGCCCTGCCCGGCAACGGTGGACCAGAGGAAGGGAAACAGCTTCTTTCTTCGCTCCCGGACGTCCGCATCCCAGAAACGCTTTTGCATGTCACTGCTTTCTTTTGTATACAGGGGGTCATTCATCAGCGAAGAGTCGACCCCTCCGAAAATTTCCTGCCAGCGCATCCCATCAAGAGCTACCATGACTAATTTTTCCGTCTTCCTGCCCGATTGCGCCCTGGCAACTCCCCGGATCGCCAGCAGGGGTATCAAAAAAAGCAGGACAGCGATCCTTGTCGCGGTGAATTTTGCCGGGATCGGTTTTCTAACAATCGATTTTCCCTCAGTGGATCTTCTCATAGTGAACAACAATGAATGGGGATGAATAAAAATGAATGACAAGATAGCCTGATAGAGATCAGCGCTTTGGGTGGATACTCAGTTGGCGCGTTAAATAGGCTGCTTCTGAAGCCTCTTCTTTCTTCTGAAAAATGCATTCGCCAGCTCAGCCAACTATAGCGTACACCCTTCTTTCGCCCATCGCTTTGATAAAGCAACAAGCCGAATCTTTAGACCATCCTTGTCGATCGCTGTAATCCTTATTTATCCCGCCAGGTGTTCTTTCAGGTATTGCTGGGGGCTCTTACCGGTGATCATCCTGAAATTTTTATGGAAGCAGGTGAAATTATTGAAACCGCTTTCAAAACAAAGTTGTTTTATACTGAGGCGGTTGTCTATGAGCAGCTTGCAGGCATGACCGATGCGTATTTCCGTAAGGAACTGCGAATAAGTCTTACCGGTCCTGGATTTGAAGTACCTGCAGAAGGAATTGGGCACCAGGCCCGCAATGGCGGCTATTTGTTCCAGGTAGATCTTCTGCCTGAAATGGCCGAATGAATGATCGTAAATGGCATTGATCCGGTCGTTCTCCGATTCCGCAAAATCGTGACTAAAGCCGAGTGAGGAAAGAAGATACAACTCTTCGGCTGACGCGAGCGCCGATAAGCACTCCATGAGCGCGATGATACGGTTCAGGCCTTCGGAGAGGCGGATCTTTTCCATCAGGCCCTGCATCCTTTGTCCTTCCTTGCCGGATACCAGGATGCCCCTCCGGGCTTTTTCAAAGAGGGTTTTTATCTGTTTGGTCTCGGGCAGACGCAGAAAACGCTCTCCCCAAAAATTTTCCGAAAAATGAATGACCGTCGAATGAACAGCCAGGTCTTTGTTGCCTTTGAAATAAGCATCGTCATATCTCCAGTAATGGGGCAGGTTGGCACCCACCAATATGATGTCCCCGGAATCGAAACGCTTGATATTATCACCCACGAACTGGGTCCCGCAGCCCTCGTGAAAACGGATCAGTTCCACTTCCGCATGATAGTGCCATCGATTATTGATATAGGGATCCCTGTCCTCGCGAACGCTGAAAGAGTGGGTAGGTGCCGTCGGGACCTTTAATAATTGCGGTTTCATTTAAAGAGTCATAAAATTACCATCAGATAGGCTACCGGCAAAAAATATAAAATAGGCGGTTCCCGCCTGGCAGGTCAGGGGTGTTTATTTTGGTTCTATGCCAATAAATGAGGTCCCGCGTCGTTTTTATACCCTGAAATAAAAGGATATTGTATTGATTTTCAATTATTAATAAGTAAGATAAAAATAAATGAGAAGGTCTGCCCGAAGGAGACATAAAGGACATCTATAGCTTTACCGGAGGGATAATATAAACCTGGAGGCCGCCGTCCAGGTCCCCGCAAAAGCGGAGATCGGTATCCGCTATGAAACGGTTCGAGCGGGTCGCCAAAACATCGCTCACGAAGGGGGGAGGCTGGGATTCAACTTTTAAAGGGCGACGTTCCCGCTTTGGCCAGGAAATCGCATAAAGTTTTGCCAGGTCAGTAAAAAGCTTTTACTTTTAGTAAGAACGATTAGATTGCCATTTCCAACTTAACTTATATAATCCATTATGGCAATAAGAGTCGCTATCAATCACAGGACGACCTATACTTACGACAGACTGGTCTCCTTATCGCCGCATGTCTTCCGTTTGCGACCCGCTGTTCATTCGCGTACCCCGATCGAATCCTATTCCCTTAAAATACTTCCCAAAGAGCATTACATCAACTGGCAGCAGGATCCATTCGGCAACTACCAGGCCAGGGTGGTATTCCCGGAGCAGACCTCAGTGTTGAGCATAGAGGTCGAGGTCATCGCCGATATGGTCGTCATTAACCCCTTCGACTTTTTTGTGGAGGAATATGCAGAGAATTACCCCTTCACTTACGATGGGCTGCTTGCAAAAGAACTGGCGCCTTACCTGGAATTAAAGGACAACGGGCCCCTGCTCAAACAGTGGCTGTCAGGCATAGACACCAGCGTAAAAACAATCAATGATTTTTTAGTATATATCAACCACAAGGTCAATCGGGACGTCGGCTATTCCATCCGTATGGAAACGGGTGTGCAGACTCCCGACGAAACACTTATCCGTACCATTGGTTCCTGCAGGGACTCGGCCTGGCTGCTTGTGCAGGCACTCCGGCACCTGGGGTTGGCGGCCCGGTTTGTATCCGGATACCTGGTCCAGTTGACCGCCGATATCCCATCGCTGGAAGGCCCCTCGGGCCCCGAGAAAGATTTTACGGACCTGCATGCCTGGACGGAAGTCTATATACCC
>PLXD01000221.1 GCA_003151295.1 Chitinophagaceae bacterium
TGGCATCGGATCATGGTGCAGGTCCAGAGCAGTTGGTTACCCCTGGTGGACATGAACCCCCAAAAATTTGTGAATATCCCCACCTGCACAAAAGAGGATTTCCAGCGGGCGACGATCAGGTTGTATCATGATGCGGGGCACCCTTCGAGTATCAGCCTGCCGGTAATAGAGTGACGGGTAAAAAAATTTGGCCTCCTCCGGCACATTACTTAAATTTATTTATCACAGTCCCATTATTCTTTCACTCAAATCAAGCTTATGGAATCAACAGTCTCCATCGAACAGTTCCGGGAGGAGTTGCAATCATGGAAGCATGAGCTCTCCTCGATTAAAGAAGAGATCCGTCACTTCGAACACCAGCTCGAAAAAATGGCGGCGAAAAAATTACCCAAAGAGCTATTAGGACAGGTAGAACATTTCCAGAACATCTTTATCTGTCAGAAAGAGGTGATCGACAAACTCCGTCACGACCTCCCCGACTCCGGCGGAAAAGTCGAAAGCATCTTTAACAACTCTCATCCTATCTATCGCGGAAATGGNNATAGCTTCAGCGACTTTACCAATCCAGTGCGTTCTGCATTCGGCAGCCTGGTAGCTTTTAATGACGACTATGTAGAGGCCGGCAAAGGCTTTGGCCTGCACCCTCATATCAATATGGAGATCATCTCCGTGATGCTGAAAGGCAGTATGAACCATAAAGACAGTATGGGGTATAGCAGCGTCGTCAATGAAGACTCGGTACAGATCATGAGCGCCGGGAGCGGTCTGCGGCATGAAGAATACAATGTCGGGGAAGATACCGTCAACTTCCTGCAGATATGGATCGAGCCCAAACTCCAAAACGTGCTTCCCCGTTACCAATCACGGCGGTTCCCAAAAGAAAAACGCCGCGATCAACTGACCACCATCGTCTCGTCCGAAGAAGGGCAGGCCCATTGCTGGATCAACCAGAATGCCCGTCTTTCCCTGGGGCTTTTCACAGCCGGCCAGACCGTCCCGTATTCATTCAATCCCACCAATAAATGCCTGTTCATTTTCAATATCGGGGGAGAAATAAAGATAGCCGGCCAGCAACTCAAAGCGCGGGATGCCATCGGCATCTGGGATAGCGGCGAAGTAGCGTTGGAAATATTGTCCGACAGTGAATTCCTCCTCATCGAGACCGTCATCAACCAGAAATAAGAATTAGGCTCCGCTCATCCAGCTTAATGAGGCTGTTAAAGCAAAAAACCCATACCTTAATGGCCAAACTTTATCCTGCGTCCTATTGCCTTTTTTTCATCAACGTACTAAATAAAACCACCACTTAATGAGAAAAGTCATTCTGCTCTTCTTTGTATGCATGCCTTTTGTATGCATGAGTCATGAGTCACAGGCCCAGGAAATGGCCATCATCCCCAAGCCCGTAAAGACCGAATGGCTTAAAGGGAATTTCACGATCGACCGAAACACCGTTCTATCCATGGCAGAAGGATCCGAAAAAGCTTCAGCCGATTTTTTCAACGACTACCTGGAAAGGATCTATGGATNNGAACAAACGGGCGCCAATACGATCCTGCTTCGCACCCGTCAAAGCCCGTCGAAAGGACAGGAAGGACGCTACAGCCTGAAAGTATCCCCGAAAGGCGTCACCATCAACGGGGAGAATCCCGAAGGAACTTTTTATGGCATGCAGACCCTCATACAATTGCTGCCTTCCGTTCCCTCGGAAAGTCTAAAAATACCGGCAGTGGCTATCGAGGACTACCCCCGTTTTGAATACAGAGGATTGATGCTGGATGCGGGGCGTCATTTCTTCCCGGTAGATTTCGTGAAAAGATATATCGACTATATCGCCCTGCATAAAATGAATTATTTCCACTGGCACCTGACCGAAGACCNNGGATGGCGCATCGAGATCAAGAAATATCCCCGTCTTACCGAGATCGGCAGTTGCCGTAACGGGACGATCATCGGGCATTATCCCGGCACCGGAAACGACAATACCCGTTATTGCGGTTACTATACCCAGGACGAGATCCGGGATGTCGTACAATATGCCGCTGACAGGTATGTTACCATCATTCCCGAGATCGAGATGCCGGGTCATTCCTCCGCCGCACTGACAGCCTATCCCTGGCTGGGTTGTACCGGAGGCCCTTACCAGGTGCAACAGACCTGGGGCGTATTCAAGGATGTATACTGCGCGGGCAATGACAGCACCTTCGCATTTTTAGAGGACGTACTGGATGAAGTGATGGCCCTGTTCCCTGCGAAATACATTCATATCGGCGGCGATGAATGCCCGAAAGACAGTTGGAAAGTGTGTCCCAAGTGTCAAAAAAGGGTCAGGGATCTCGGTCTGAAAGACGAACATGAATTGCAGAGCTATTTTATCCAGCGTATCGAAAAGTATATCAATTCCAAAGGCAAGCAGATCATCGGTTGGGACGAGATCCTCGAAGGCGGCCTGGCCCCCAATGCTACCGTTATGAGCTGGCGTGGCGAGGAGGGTGGCATCGATGCCGCCAAGCAGAATCATCGTGTTATTATGACCCCCGGCAGTTATGTCTATTTCGACCATGCACAGGTTAAAAATGGCGATACGCTGACCATCGGTGGCTTCCTGCCCCTGGACAAGGTCTATGGCTACGAACCCGTTCCCCTCGTATTGAATGCCGATCAGGCCAAACATATCTGGGGAGCCCAGGCCAATGTCTGGACCGAGTACATGTCCAATATACCCAAGGTGGAATACATGATCTTCCCGCGCCTGAGCGCGCTCAGCGAAGTGCTGTGGAGCCCTAAAGAGGCCCGCGACTGGACGGATTTCCAGCAACGCATGGAAACCCAATACAAGCGGTATGATCTGTGGAAGGTGAATTATTATAAATAAATGGCTCAAAACAATACAAATGAAGAAAACATTATTATTGCTGTCACTGATTTACGCGGTGACTTCCTACGCTCAACAACATAACACGTCCAGCAGTTACACTCTTCCGTCCGACACGTTGGTCCAGGAGAAACTCTCTCAATGGCAGGATATCAAATTCGGCCTGCTGATGCATTGGGGAACTTACAGCGAATGGGGCATCGTGGAAAGCTGGAGCATCTGCCCGGAAGACGAAGGCTGGACCCAGAGAAGGGGTCCGCATGCGGGTAGCTATTATGATTATGTCCAGGCTTACCAGAACCTGCAGACCACCTTCAATCCCGTAAAATTCAACCCGGAAAAATGGGCTGCCGCCGCCAAAGACGCCGGGATGAAATACGTGGTCTTCACGACGAAACATCATGATGGATTCTGCATGTTCGACACCAAACAGACGGACTATAAGATCACTTCGTCCAAGACACCCTTCTCTTCCAATGCCCGGAGCAATATCGCCAAGGAGGTCTTCGATGCGTTCAGGAAAGAGAATTTCATGATCGGCGCTTATTTCTCCAAACCGGACTGGCATTCGGAGAACTATTGGTGGTCCTATTTTCCTCCCAAGGACAGGAATGTCGACTATAATCCTAAAAAGTATCCCGAGCGCTGGCAGGCCTTTAAGGACTATACCTATAATCAGATCCAGGAACTCATGACCGGCTATGGCCGGGTCGATATCCTCTGGCTGGATGGAGGCTGGGTGCGTCCTTATAAATCCATCGACGCAAAAGTCGACTGGCAGAAGAGCATACCTTATGACCAGGATATCGATATGCCGCGGATCGCCAAAATGGCCAGGACCCATCAGCCGGGGCTCATCGTGGTCGACAGGACCGTAGAAGGCGAATACGAGAACTATACCACCCCCGAACAACAGGTTCCCTCCGAGCCCGTGGACCATCCCTGGGAATCCTGCCTGACCATGGGCAATTCCTGGAGCTATGTGCCGGGAGATCATTATAAGTCCGCGACAGAATTGATCGATCTGCTGGTGAAGATCGTTTCCCGGGGCGGTAACCTGCTCCTCAATATCGGGCCATCGCCGGAAGGAGACTGGGATGATACGGCTTATAGCCGCCTCAAAGAGATCGGCGCCTGGATGAAGAGTAATGGAGAAGGGATCTACAACAGCAAGCCTCTAGCGCCCTATTCGAACGGAAATATTTTCTATACCCAGTCCAAGGATGGTAAGAATCTCTATGCCTTCTACCTGCCCGGAAAAAANNGATCGACAATCCGGGGTCCGGCAAAAAGGGTAAGATCACTTTGATGGGCAGCAAAGAACGCCTCAAATGGAAGGAGCAGGGCAATAAATGGGTCGTCAGGATCCCGGAAAGCCTGCAAAAGAGTTTAGCCGCCCAACCGGCCCTGGGTTTCCGGGTGAGCTATTGAGTTCCCGGAGACATGAAATCCCGGAGAAAGGTAAATCTTAAGGATGTATAAAATAAAAGGCCCCTTCGCAGGGGCCTTTCCGTTGGGCTATCAGGCTCATAAGCAATAAAGACTCTATGGGGTATCCCACCACATCCTGGCGGTCATCACATCTCCGCCGGTAAGCCGGGAAACGGCAGCTTCATAGTTCACCGGGTTGGTGGAAGCCTCACCGATTGAATAGGTGAAGCGGCGTGGGATCGTACCGCCCGTGACATTCTGCGGATAATTGGCAATGGGGATCAGCGCCGGGAAGCCGCTTCTTCTCCAGTTGGCAAAGGCCTCATATTCATCCATGAACAGGGAGATCCAGATCTGGGTATTGATCTGGTTCAGGGCTGTACCGGCGTTATAGGGATTGGCTGTCAGGTAAGCCGATATGGCGCCTGAAGATATTCCTGTTATAGGTGCCGGCGAGCTGGCAACATTGGACGCAATCTGGTCGAACTGGCCCATGGCCGCTGTTACACCGGCCGTGTAGAAAGTACCGGGGTCTCCGGTGATCCAGCCTCTTTCGGCAGCCTCTGCTTCCAGCAGGGCTGTTTCAGCATAAGTCAGGAAAAAGGTCGGCGCATCCATACGAGCAAATGTCTGCCGGTTCACGATCGAATACCGGTTTTGATACGCTGTCGAGGAAT
Source organism: Chitinophagaceae bacterium (assembly GCA_003151295.1). Lineage (GTDB taxonomy): Bacteria > Bacteroidota > Bacteroidia > Chitinophagales > Chitinophagaceae > Puia. The sequence continues at coordinate 4,984 of PLXD01000221.1, forward strand.
CTCCTGTTGGAACGACCGGAATTCTGGGATAGTTGGGCGCATGTGAAAGATCGGTGGATGCGGTCGGCCCTAAATTATCATATCCGTTTGGCTGTCCTATCTGTTTGGCCGGGGTGTTATCCCCCAGATCGCTCGTAACATTGGGATCCAGGCAAACCGTTCCAAAATAAGGGAGACGGGGATCGTTCGTACTTACCAGCATATCCACGAATGTTTTGCTCAAACGGGAGGCATCGGGATCGACGCCATCTAATACCAGCCCATTTCCATTAACCGTCACCGTGCCGGGAACCTGGGTCGCATGAGAGAAAAGGGCATTATCGGCGTTGCTGGTAAATACTCCGCCTGCAATCGCCGCCTGGGCCCATTTCTGGGCATTCGTAGGATCCACTTTGGACATGCGCATGGCCAGGCGCAGCATTTCCGANNGTTCGGATCCCCGCCATAGACGATATCCGATGCCCCGACGGTATTGGGCGCACTGGGATCCAGGTTCGCTGCGGCTTGCGACAACTCATTGAACATATCGGTATAGATATCCTGTTGCTTGTCGTATATGGGAGCGGTGATGCCTTTGATATATCCCTGGCCCGCCTGCGAATAGGGACAGTCTCCGTACATATCGGTGATCCGTTGGAACTGGAAGACCTTAAAAATCCTCGCGATATTATAAAAGTTCTTCTGGGAGGAATCCGTCGAGGTATGAGTGACGACTTCTACGATGTTTTTAATCGGGCTTCCGTAGTTCTCCTCCCAATAAGCGGAGTTGTACCCGGAATTGTAGAAGTATTTGTCGCCGCACCAATAGCTCTGTGTCGAAGACAGATGCTGAATCATCGTGGAGGCGTAGATAAGATTATTGCGCCAGTCTTCGTAGGCATTCGCATCGCTGTTGCCAGATGTTATCAATTCGGTGGCCGTGAAGAGATATATGTAATTCATGTTCGCTGCGGTCAGGTGCTCCGGGTCTGTATTTATTGCCACGAATTTTTTATCGCATCCTGTTATGAAAATTCCTGTAATCAGACAGGACAGGAAAAGTATTTTATATTTCATCTTGAATGAATTTAAAGTGGTTTATCAATCAGAATTTTACATTCACGTTACAGCCAATACTACGGACGGACGGATACCCCGATAACTCAAGCCCCTGGGCATTTGAATTAGTATAGGTTGATTCCGGATCGATATTGGGTGTATGTTTCATCAGGATGGCCAAGTTACGCCCAACCAGGGAAAAAGTAAGCCCTTTGATAAACCCATTCTTTAATACTTTCGCGGGTAGCGAATATGCCAATGAAAGAGACCTCAGTTTAATAAAGCTTGCATCATAGGTAAACTCTTCCGGAACATTGTTCTGTCCGTAAGCTATTTCATTCCAATAAGTCTCAGCCGGGACATTGACCGTATTGGGATGTCCATCCTGGGTCACGCCTTTGCCAACGATTCCGCTCTCCCTGCCCTGGAGTGTCGTTTTCGAAAGGCCGTCCGAATACAGGATCAGGTTGGAACCGGAGAAGATCTTCGCCCCGTACTTGAAATCGATCAGCACGGTGAGGGAGAAATTCTTGTAATGAAAATCATTGGTGATACCGCCTGTCTTATTATATACGCCGGTGCCCAATGGCTCAAGAGCAGATGTTCTGAGGGGAAGGCCTGAGGTATCGTAAACGATATTGTTCTTGGTATCACGCAGGTATTTATATCCCATGATCTGCCCGTAAGGCAGCCCTACGATATTGCTGATATTGGCATCGCCATTACGTGGTACGTCGAGTACCAGGGGAATTCCACTAGTGGCCAGCGAAAGTACTTTGCTATTGTTGTAGGCAAAGTTGAATGAAAGGTTCCAGGTGAAATCCTTAATCCGCACGGGAGTGGCGGTGATCAATATTTCTATCCCCTTGTTGCGTAACTGGCCAATATTGATAATATTGGTACCATACCCTGACGTTCCGCTGACCGATACCGGAACGATATCGTTGGTCGTCGTCTTGTCATAGACGGCCAGATCGAAGCCGATGCGATTGTTCAGAAATTCCATATTCAACCCCAATTCCTTCTCCTTGACATTGACGGGTTTCAGGAACTGGTTGGGGATACTGATATTGTTCACATAGCCGATCGACTGCCCATTGATGGTATATCCCTGCAAGCCGTATGTGAGTGCATTGGAATAGGCACCGGCAGCGCCGTTATTGGAAGAGGCTGCTGCGGCTGCCCTGAACTTACCGAAGCTGATCCAGGAAGGCATGCGGAAGGCATCGGAGAACACGAAGCTGGCGGACAGGGAAGGATAGAGATAATTATTTGTCTTGGGATTCAGTACGGAGAACCAGTCATTGCGGAGGGTCCCGGTAAGGAAGAGGTAATTCTTATACCCCAGTTCGGCACTTCCATAGACTGAATTTACACGCGACTCGCTATAACCGTAATTAAAAGGCTTGCTGGCGACATTGCTGACACTATAAAAATAGGGGATGACAAAGGGACCGCCGCCACCGCTATACTGGTTCCAAAGATTCTCCTGCGAATAGACGCCTGCATTGGCATTCAGGCTGAAGTCAGGGCCGAATTTCTTATTGGCCCCGATCATGAAGTTGCCATCCAGTTCATGCTGGTTGATCTCGGACATATTGATCGACCCACCGCCTGAATTGGTATATTGGACGCCGTTGGGAGTGATATTTTGCTGGTCGAAGGTATAACCATCCCTGGTGACCTGTCCCTGCACAAACAACCAATCCAATATATTGTATTTTAACGTTAAACCTCCCGTTAGCCGGTTTCGGCTGGTGGCATTCTGGAAATCATAGGCGATGAAATATGGATTCTCGAAATAGATATCGGCAGATCCCGGTAAAAGTTCGTTCCGGTTGGCATCCACCCGCGGTTTCAGCCAGTTCAGGTTAAATGTATTGGAAATGAAAATGGTGCTTGCTACGAAATTGCCGGGGGCATCGGAAAAGGAGGCCCTGTTCTTAACGGTCTCAAAAATATAATTGGCTGTCAGCACCATTTGCAGCTTAGGGGTGATATTATAGGTCGTGTTGAAATTCAGACCCTGCTGTTTCATATTGGAATTCGGCACATTGGTGTTCAGGTAGAGGTCGGAGACACCCAGCCTGAAATGCCCCTTGTCGTTCGACCCGTACATGGCCACCGAAGACTGGTTAGTCACGCCTGTCTTGTAAAAATCCTTATACTGATCCTTATTGGCGACATATTTATAGGGATCCCCCAGGAAATTGATGGCAGTGGAACCATCTCCGATCTTCTGCCCCCAATTGGATTCGGCAGTGGCGTTGGCAGCGCTTTGCGACAAAGGTTCTACGCCCAGTGTTCCCTGACCATAGGTATATTGGTAATCCCTAAAATCGTGTACCATGTTGGCCGTGATGTTATCATTGACCTCTACCCCGATCCCCCGGTTCTTAGTGCCCGATTTGGTAGTGACCAGGATGGCTCCGTTCCCCCCGCGATACCCATAGAGTGCCGTGGCGGCCACGCCTTTTAACACCTGGATACTCTCCACATCGTCCGGGTTGATATTGGATAACCCGTCGCCGTAATCGGCGCCCCCCCATTCGCTGGTAGATCCCTGATTGGAGTTGTCAAAAGGAATTCCGTCTATAATATAAAGCGGTTGATTATTTCCGTTCAACGAGGAGTTACCGCGAATGATTACGCGGCTGCTGCCGTAAGGACCGGTGGAGACACCTGCAACGCTTACTCCCGCTACCTGGCCGGTGAGCGCATTCCCGAGGTTCACTTCCCTCGATTGGGTCAGCTTGGACCCGTCGATCTCGGTAGTGGAATATCCGAGTTCTCTTTTTTGTTTTTTAAGTCCCAGGGCGGTGACGACGACCTCATTCAGGGCTTTTTTATCTTCCACCATCGTAATGGAAAGATTGGATTTATCACCCACGACCAGTTCCTGGTTAATGAGCCCAATTGAAGAAAAGACCAATACATCCCCTTTTTTTGCAGGCAGGGTAAAGACACCATCCGTATTGGTGGAAGTGCCTTTACGGCTACCCTTTATGGTGACGCTCACGCCGGCCAGGGGCCTGCCATCTGCTCCGATCACTGTGCCGGTGATGATGTCGGCGGACATTTCAATATGAACCGAATTTTCAGCCAATAAAGGGCCGCCCGGCTGGAAATTGACCGGTTTTACATCATAGCTCGTCTTTAGATTGGTGGAGGAAAGAATGACAAAGGTCTTGTCATTGATCTTTTTGAATTGCAGCCCGCTATTCTTCAACACCTTATCCAGGATCCTTTCGATACTCCCATCCGTCCCGTCGGCCGGGTTGACCAGTTTATCTGCCAGTGACTGTTCGGCAAATAAGAAATAGACCCCTTTCGTCTCGTTTAATTCTTTCAGGACTACCAGTAATTTTTGTTTCTGGCGGTTCTCCGTGTCTTTGTCGTCTGCAATTTTCAGGTGGGTGAGCGGCTTATTCGAATTGCCGGCATATGCGTAGGTACTCTGCCCATGCGCTCTTTCAAAACAAAATAATTGTGCACAGAGGAGACCCCAGAGTGCACAACGAAGGAAATCGATTTTTCTCATTTTGCAGCGTTTTTAGATAAAAAATGAAGCTTAGGTTAAAAAGTGAGTAGTTAATGGTTCTATCAAAGGTCAACAATTCTCAATGGCAAGCGATTGGTATTCAATGGGCCGTCTTTCCTAAATGGTCAGCGATCGTTATTCTATTCCCCTGACGAACAACCGAAAACTCCATCGTAGCGTCCAGTGCTTGTAATAATACGTCCAGATTGTCATTGGGAAGTATGCCTGAAATCGTTTTATCGCCTGTTGCAGCATTAGCCAGTTCTATGTCTATTCCATAATGGTCCTTAATGATCCGCACCACCTCGCTCATGGGGGTATTGTCGAATACCAGTTTCCGGTCTTTCCATGCCAGGATGCTATCGTTCTTTGCCGGGGTTTTCCGCAATTCCGCTGAATTGAACTGCACAAAATCTCCTGGCATCATGTTTATTTCCCTGCCGTCGGCGGTATGGATGATGACGCTTCCTTCCTTGAGCATTACACTGGACCGCCCGGCGCGGTTCACTACGTTGAACTGCGTTCCGGTCACGATAATATCGAAATGGTCGGCATGCACGATGAAGCGGCTCTTCATAGGCGTCTTGCGGACATGGAAAAAGGCTTCCCCTTTTATCCATACTTCGCGGTCTTTCCCATCCGTCCATTCCCCGGAATAGGAGACCTTGCTATTCGCATTGATAAATACTTCGGTCCCATCGGGTAATTTGCGTTGTTTGATCTCTCCGTAAGTAGTCTTTAATTCAGGTTTGCCCGAAATCCATGAGCGGATAAAAAAGAAGCCTGCCGCCGCCAATAAAATGATACTGGCTGCTGCGATCCACCGGCCTCCGTGAAAAAGGGAAAAGACTCCCGCCCCCGGCTTTTCCCTATCCGCCTCCTCTATTTTCGCCAGGAGGGTCTTTTCTACTGCCCGGACCCGTTCTTCCTACAGCTCTTTTTCCTCCATCCTCAGGTTCTCCAACAACTCAACAGCTTGTTGCACAAGCCCATACCGCTCAGGATCGACAGCCATCCATCGTTCCCATCGCTTTTCAGCATCCGGATCGGCCTTGAAATGCCAGGAAAGAAAAGATTCGTCCGCCAGCAGATCTTCCGGTTCAACGTAAACATTTTCCATAATTGAAAGGGATTTCTTCCTTAAGCAAGTACAAAGACCGGGCGCTTTGTAATGATGTTTACCCATCTTTTTTTATATTTTCTTTAACGTATCTGTTTAAGAGACCTTTTTTTCATTAGNNTTAAAGATCGCTACCCTTCCCCTTATCCAATTAACCGATTGATGCAGCTATTGAACGCTTTAGATTGACTACCAAAAACAACTGTCATTGAATACTGCCGATCACGATATCAAGCAATGGGAAGCTTTCCGCGAAGGCGACAAGGAAGCCTTTGCGTGTCTGTTCCGGGAATATTACCAGACCCTTTTCCGGTTTGGCAATAAGTTCACCAGGGATACGGACCTGCTGGAGGACTGTATCCAGGAGTTGTTCATAGAATTATGGCAATCCCGGTCAAAGATCCCCGTACGCTCCGTGAAGGCCTACCTCTTAAAATCCGTGAAATACAAATTGCTGAAAGCCTTCCGGAAGAATGGAAGATCCGTTCCTTTTAACGAGGATGCCACCGGCATGGGCCTGGGAGGGTTCGAATGGAGCCATGAGACCTTCCTGATCGCAAAACTGGAAAGCGAGGCAAAAAGGCAGCAGGTATTGTCGGCGCTGACCCGGTTGTCAAACAGGCAAAAAGAGATCATCTACCTTAAGTATTACCAGAACCTGAGTTATGAAGAAGTGAGCGAGATCATGAATATCAACTACCAGGCGGCACGCAATCTGCTCTACCAGGCTATCAAATCATTGAAAAATATCCTCCTCAATTCCATGGAAGTATTTATTGCTTTCATCTGAAATGGCTGCCTGCAGATGGTTTCAGCGATTGCAACCGGATGCATTACCCTTTCGGAAAATCCTTTTTGCAACGCAAACGATTGCCAAAATTTGCTGCATTTGAGAAATAGGGATTAATTTCACCCATATTTTTTACTAATACATCAAAATATTCAGATCTATGAACATGGTTGACTCGTTCGAAAAAATTCCGGTCAAAATTTTCAGTTCCCTGAAAGATGGCTCTCGTTTTATGGCGCAGGAAATTGCCAAACTGATACGTGAAAAAGCCGCCAAAGGCGAGAAATGCGTCCTGGGGCTGGCAACGGGCTCTTCCCCCAAATCCCTGTATGCAGAATTGATCCGTCTTCACCGTGAAGAAGGCCTGAGCTTCAAAAATGTCATCACCTTCAACCTCGACGAATATTATCCCATTGATAATGATGCGCTTCAAAGCTATAACCGTTTTATGAAGGAGCAGCTGTTCAATAAAGTGGATATAGATCAAAAAAATTGTCATATCCCGAACGGGGAATGGAAAAAAGAAGATATTAAAAAATATTGCCAGGGTTACGAGAAGATGATCGAAGACGCAGGCGGGATCGACCTGCAGATATTGGGTATCGGTAATAACGGGCATATCGGCTTCAATGAACCGGGTTCCAGCCTGTTTTCCATGACCCGGCTGATCCCCCTGGACAATTCCACCCGCATCGCCAATTTCCACGAATTCCAGAATATATCCAAAGTGCCGCGCCTGGCCATCACCACGGGCATCAGCACGATCATGAAGGCCAAAAAGATCTTGCTGATGGCCTGGGGACAGATCAAGGCGCCTGTCATTCAAAAGGCGGTGGAGGGGCATGCCACCGAGCAGATCCCTGCCTCCCTGCTGCAGCAACACAATGATTGCCTGTTCGTAGTGGATGAAATGGCTGCCTCAGAACTAACCCGCTTCAAGTCCCCCTGGCTGACCGGAGAAATCGAATGGAATCCCCCGACGGTCCGCAAGGCGGTGGTTAACATGGCGCTGAAGCTGGGCAAGCCGATTTTAAGCCTTACCAACAGCGATTATAATGACAATGGCCTCAGTGACCTGCTTGTCGAGAAAGGGGATGCCTATGAGATCAATCTGCAGGTATTTTACTTAATGCGCGACAGCATAACCGGCTGGCCGGGAGGAAAGCCCAATAATACCAGTCCGGTACAGATAGAACGTTCGGAGCCCTACCCCAAACGTTCGCTGATCTTCTCCCCCCATCCCGATGACGATATTATTTCTATGGGTGGCACTTTCATGCGCCTGCATGACCAGGGCCATGACGTTCATGTGGCATACCAGACCTCGGGTAATATTGCGGTGACCGATGAGTTCGTGACCCGTTTCCTGGATTTTGCCGTCGGATTTGAAGAACTGGCCGGTATCGATAGCAAAAAGTCCTCCCAGATCCTTGGAGATGCCACCTCCTTTCTTATGACCAAGAAACCCAGCCAGATCGATACGGCAGAGATCCGCAGTATCAAGGGACTGATCCGTCGTTGCGAGGCCAGGGCCACCTGCCGGTATGTGGGGATCAAGGACGAGAATATCCACTATATGAACCTGCCGTTCTATGAGACCGGCACCATTGAGAAGAAGCCGATGGGCGAAGAGGATATTTTGCAGACGATGGAACTACTGCGTCGGCTAAAACCACATCAGATCTATTGCGCCGGCGATCTGGCCGATCCCCATGGCACCCATAAAGTGTGTTTGGATATCATATTCGAGTCTATGCGGAGGCTTAAAGCCGCCGGAGAATCCTGGTTAAAGGATTGCTGGGTATGGCTGTATAAGGGCGCCTGGCAGGAATGGGATATCAGTGAGATCGAAATGGCCATCCCCATGAGCCCGGACCAGGTCGTGAAGAAAAGGTTCGGCATATTTATCCATCAATCACAAAAAGACGCGGTGCCTTTCCAGGGCAGCGACAGCAGGGAGTTCTGGCAAAGGGCAGAAGACCGGAACTCCAATACGGCCAGCCTTTATGCCCAACTGGGGCTTACCCGGTATGCGGCGATGGAAGCCTTCGTGAGATGGCATTATTGAGAGAGAACGCGAATGACGCGAATAAGCGCGAGTGGGCAAAAATTAAACAAACCCGATAAAGGGAAGAACAAATATGCGAGGGTGAGCGTTTGTAGGAAGACGCGAATTATCACAAATTGGTGGTCATTCGCGTTTTTTTATTGACAACTGTGTAACTTTGTGATTTTCAACACGTGCATGATGAATTCGAACCTACTAATCTTGCGACAGGAATGGCAATCGGCCTGGCAATCGACCCGGTTTCGGATCATGCTGTTCAGCTCAGTGATCGCCACTTTGGCGATCCTTTTGACTTTTCCGCTGTTTTTTCAGACCATTGAGAAAAGGGAGGGGATGGTCATTAACGACTGGGTTTTGCACCGGCTACCTGCTTACGATGTATCGACGCCTATTTTCTTCATCATCTGGTCCACGGCTCTGTTTACCCTCATCCGCTGCCTGCAAAATCCGGACAGGCTGCTGATCTTTTCATGGGCTTACCTGTTACTCTGCCTTACCCGCATGATCACCATCAGCCTGGTCACCCTGGATCCGCCCACCAACCTGGTC
>PLXD01000284.1 GCA_003151295.1 Chitinophagaceae bacterium
TACCGCCATAAGTTTTTCGACTACCCTCTTCAGCTAAACGCAAGAACGATTCGTAACCTGGGAGCTGCAAAAATGACCCGGATCCTGTCCTCCTATATCCGGGCAAAATTATTCCCGGTAAAACCAGAAGAAAACCTGGCTCAATTCTTCATCAACAGGTTTGGACGGGAATTGTATGAAACTTTTTTTAAAGACTATACGGAAAAAGTATGGGGAGTGCCCTGCGAAAGGATCCCTGCGGACTGGGGCCGCCAGCGTGTGAAGGACCTGGATATTTCCGGGATGCTAAAACATGCCGTCTCCTCCGTTTTCTCCACTGGAAAGCATAACCGGCGGAATACACATACCAGCCTCATAGAACAGTTCCTCTATCCGAAATACGGACCCGGGCAAATGTGGGAAACAGTAGCCGGGGAAGTGGAGAGGCTTGGAGGCAGGATCCTTTTCAACACTTCGGTCATAGGACTGGAAGGAAATGGAAATGACCGGCTGCTGGGGGTCAATACCTTCAACCCCCTTACCGGGAAAGCGACCCTGGAAGGAGACTTCTTCTTCTCTACCATGCCCGTAAAGGAACTGGTCGGACAGATGAAAAATAAANNAGGTGAAAGACATCGCGGAAAAACTGGAATACAGGGATTTCCTGATTGTAGGGATCCTGGTATCCAAGCTTTCCCCCGATAGCGATAATGAGCCGATAAGAGACAACTGGCTTTATATACAAGACAACCAGGTGACAGCAGGGCGGGTACAGTTCTTTAACAACTGGAGCCCATTCATGGTCGACGACCCTGAAAAGGGCTGGATCGGGGTTGAATATTTTTGCAATGAGCCGGACCCTTTCTGGCAGTCGGATGATGAATCCATCAAGGAGATAGCAATCAAGGAAATGGAAATGATCGGCCTGCTGCGAAAAGAAGAAGTATTGGATTCGTTGGTGGTCAAGGTGGAAAAAGCTTATCCTTCCTACTATGGAGCGTATGATCGATTCGGCCTGGTCAGGGAATCCCTGGACAGGATAGAAAATCTATACCTTATCGGCAGGAATGGAATGCATCGTTATAATAACAGCGATCACAGCATGTTGACAGCAATGACAGCAGTCAAAAATATCCTTACGGGAAGAAATGACAAATCCAATATCTGGGATATAAATATAGGAGACGAATACCATGAGGAGATTGACGGGGAATAAAGACGCCGCCCCCTGCCCGATAAATACCTGACAATAGGAGTTATTACTGTATTTTCAATGTGTAAAAAGAAAGCAACGAAACTGCAACCATATGGATCATGGAACGGTCGGAAAAGCGGTGCAGGCCTTTACACTCGGCGGATTATGGTTATTGTCTGCCTGCTCGACGGCCACCCCCGAAAACAACAAAACCTGGGAAGTCTATGGTGGCAGCAAAGCGTCCATTCGCTATTCTTCCCTGGCGCAGGTAGACACCTCCAATGTCAACAAGCTGAAGATAGCATGGGTCTATCATACCGGGGACGCCGATACGATCAATCACTCCCAGATACAATGCAATCCCATCATCGTAAAAGGTATATTATACGGGGTGTCTCCAACCTTGAAAGTATTTGCAGCAGACGCCGCCACCGGAAAATCAATATGGACCTTCAATCCCCGCGACTCCAATCAGAACAAATCCGCATCGGATTTTATTATGAATAACTGCAGGGGAGTCACTTATTGGTCAGCGGGCAATGACAAAAGACTGTTTTTCGCAGCAGGCGCCATCCTGTATGCCATCGATGCAAATACCGGCAAACCCCTCCCTTCTTTCGGAAAAAACGGGAAGATCGACCTCCATGAAGGATTGGGTCCGGATGCTAAAAACCGCTATGTCGCCGTCACTTCTCCCGGAATCATTTACAAGGAACTGATCATTATGGGCTCAAGGGTATCGGAAGGCAGCGATGCCGCTCCCGGGCATATCCGGGCCTATGATGCGAGATCCGGAGAGCAACGCTGGATCTTTCATACGATACCCGGGCCGGGAGAAGAAGGCTATGACAGCTGGGAAGATCCCAATGCCTGGAAACATATCGGCGGCGCCAATTGCTGGTCCGGCTTTAGCCTGGATGAGAAAAGGGGCATCCTCTTCGCCCCTACCGGATCGGCCTCCTTTGACTTTTACGGCGGCAGGCGAAAAGGTGCCGGTCTTTACGCCGATTGCCTGCTTGCGCTGGATGCGGGAACAGGCAGGCGAATATGGCATTTCCAGGACGTCCATCACGATGTCTGGGATAAAGACCTGCCTACTGCGCCCGCCCTGGTAACGGTAATGCACAATGGAAAGATGACCGATGCCGTCGCCCAGCCTACCAAGACAGGTTTCGTCTTTCTATTCGACAGGGTGACGGGCCAACCTCTTTTCCCCATCATTGAGACTCCGGTGCCCGTCAATACGGAGCTTGCCGGAGAGAAACTCTGGCCCACACAACCCATTCCTTCTTTACCCAAGCCTTTTGTCCGTCAGCGTTTTACCGAAGCCGACATTAATGACGGGTTACCGGATTCGTCTTACCAGGATATCAGGAATAAGCTCGCATCCTATAAGACCGGTAATATGTTCAATGCGCCCACCAAACAAGGTACGGTGATCTTTCCCGGCTTTGATGGCGGAGCAGAATGGGGGGGACCGGCATTCGATCCCTCCACAGGCTTGTTGTATGTCAACGCCAATGAAATGCCTAACCTCCTGAATATGGTCGAACTCCGGCAGGGAGCGCGGGAAAAAGAAAGTTTACCGGAGGCCGGCAAGCGATTATATCTCCAAAACTGTATGACTTGTCATGGTCCCGACCGGAAAGGATCCGGTAATTACCCCTCGCTGCTGCAGGCGGATAAGAAATATAACGAGTCCCGGTTTACGGACCTTATCGGCACAGGCCGCAGGATGATGCCCGCCTTCAAACAATTGACGGACGAAGAAAGAAAGGCCCTGGCCTCGTTTATCCTGCAACTCCCTCCTTCCAAAGATCATACGCGTTTTGTAGCGCCGGCGGCAGAGAAAGATACTTTCAGGGAACTGCCCTATTCCATGACAGGATATAATAAGTTCCTCAGCAAAGAGGGATATCCGGCCATCAAGCCTCCCTGGGGTACTTTAAATGCCATCGATCTCAATACCGGGGAAATAGCCTGGAAGATCCCTCTTGGCACCTACCCCGAACTTGCTAAAAAAGGGATTATCACCGGCTCGGAAAATTACGGGGGACCTGTGGTAACAGCCGGTGGCCTGGTATTTATTGCCGCTACTAAAGACGCTAAATTCAGGGCCTTCAACAAGAGGACGGGGCAACTGCTCTGGGAAACGGATCTGCCCGCACCGGGATTTGCCACTCCGGCCGTTTATGAAGTGAATGGGCGGCAATTCATTGTGATAGCCTGTGGAGGCGGAAAACTGCATTCGCATTCCGGTGATTCCTACGTAGCTTTCGCTTTACGCGAATGACGCAAAAATAATAACGCGAATTTCGCGAAACAATATGGCCGCATCCCTCAACGCCTATTCTGGTTCCGTACCTGAAAAATATGATCGCTACCTGGGACCTCTCCTATTCGAGCCCTTTGCCAGGGATCTGGCGGCCCGTATAGACCCGACACTGTCAGGGATGTATTGGAAATGGAAAAAGCCCCGTGTGCNNCGTGGAAGCATAGGTCGTAAAGGGGTGCAAAAAATAAGATTTTCCGGGGAAATCCGCTGTGCATAAGCCACCGGGGAACAGGTGAAAAAGCTATGCACAGTATGTGGAGAAACTTCGCTGTATTTTCTGGGCTTAGATACTACTTTCGCATTAGTTCTTGTTTTAAATATCTGTTACGGTTTGACCGGGTGTCGAGTCCCCTGATGCGCCCGTTCAATTAAAAGGGAACTCTGAAAATCATGGTTCGGCAAAGATTCGTTATGCCCAACTTATCTTAGATTTTATTGGAAAACTGCCAACAGAATTCATGTTGTCATCATGTTATTACTAACATGTAACTTTTTGCTATATGTCAAACGGAAATGAAATATTATTGAAAGAAAACAAAGATCGCTTTGTTATTCTCCCGATCAATTATCCCAGGTTATGGGAAATGTATAAGAAGCACGAAGCGAGCTTCTGGACGGCCGAAGAGATCGATCTCAGCG
>PLXD01000133.1 GCA_003151295.1 Chitinophagaceae bacterium
TACCCACCTGCTGCTGGTCCCCCCCCACCCTTTTTTTCATCGCCTCTATCTCAGGGCGAAGGGCTTTCATCTTGGCCCCGCTGAGGTAACTGCTATATACAAGCGGGGAAGTCTGTAGGCGTATGAAAAGGGTCAGCAGGAGGATAGCGATCCCATAGCTCGAAATGAATTGCTTGAAAAAATTAAACACCGGCATGATCACAAACACGTTCAGCGGACGTACAAAGGAATACATATCCCTTCCCAGGTTGACGATCTTATCCATCCCGGCCGCCTGCGTCTTNNTCGCCTGAAGGCTGATATCCGCCACGCCGATTATATCGGAAGTGTCTCCCGGCTCAAGTTTCCAGTGGATATCCCCGGACGAGAAACTATTCTTTGCGATCACCGTGTTATTGAAGAACTGGCTGGCAACAGACACCCATTGTACAGGCTTGTCCAGCTTCCTTTCCGTTTTGGAACGGATATAATCGAAGTTATTGTCTTCGTAGAAACCGACATTCGAAAGCTGCTTCTCATAAATGATGCTCTGCTGCGTCCTGGTAACCTGGTTATGCCAATCCAGGTTGAAATTATTCTGACTGAATAATAGGGAAGGGTTCTGAACCTCCACGTCCCAATCAACGGTATAAGAACCCTGACGAAGGGTATAGCGATGGACAATGGACTCGCCCGCCGGGGCAGGCAGACGGAAGCTGACAGTCTGGGAGCCATCGGGTTGCTTTACGAGTTCCCCATCCCTGAAAAAAAGATCGGCAGAGGTTGCGGATTGGTTGATCCCCGTGACGATGGGGTAAGAGAACCGGTCCCCGTCGGCTGCGTTCACCACTTTTACCGGGGTACTGTCATAAGAATTGAATTTTTTCAATTCTACAGTTGCCGGCTGACCACCCTTGTTGGTAAAGACGATCTTTAGCAGGTCATTCTCCACGACCAGCAAATGCTCCTTTCCGGCGAGAGCGAGGTTAAAACCCGTCGTATCCCTGGCGACAGTTTCCTGTTGTTTGTTCACGGCCGTATCCTGCAGCCTGGCGACGGCCTCCTGGTGAGCCTTTACCACGGCAATGGAATCTTCCATCAGTTTCCTTTGCTTCTGCAATTCCTGGCTATTCCTCGTAGAAGTAAATAAATAAAGGAATAATAAGACCCCCAGCAGCACAAAACCAATTACCGTATTACGATCCGTACCCATTATGATTGTTTTTTTGAAGAGGGTGCAAATATAGGGAATAGCTCGTTGCTTTAGACCATAAGTTGAGCGTAGCGAAATCCCGAAAGCCTTCGGGACTGCCTGCTACAGGCGAGACCTTGGTTAATTTTCGGTGAATCAATCATTTACTAAATCATTTCACTCTGTAACAGCGGATTTTTCACCGAATTCTTACCCTCGGCGAACTCCTTGGCGGCTTTGATGAAATGAACGAAAATTGGTTGTGGATTTTCTACGGTGCTCTTCAATTCGGGATGGTATTGCACACCAATGAAGAAGGGATGAGACGGCAACTCGACAATCTCCACCAGCCCGCTTTCGGGGTTCTTCCCACTGGGTACCATGCCGGCCTGCTCGAACTGCTGCAGATAGGCATTGTTAAACTCCCAACGATGACGGTGCCTTTCGCTTATTTCCTTCACCCCATATATCCGGTAAGCCAGGGTGTCTTCCTGCAGAACGCAGGGATAGGCCCCCAGGCGCATGGTTCCTCCCTTGATCGTCACTTTTTTCTGTTCTTCCATCAGGTCGATGACGGGCGTGGAAGTTTGGGAATTCATCTCCGTAGAATGGGCGTCGCACAGCCCCAGCACGTTCCGGGCGAATTCTATCACCGCCATTTGCATACCCAGGCAGATACCGAAGAAAGGCAGCCTGTTTTCCCGGGCATACTTCACCGCAATGATCTTGCCTTCGACCCCGCGATGCCCAAAACCCGGAGCTACCAGCAGACCATCCAGGTTGCACAGCTTTTCTTCCACATTCTCTTCCGTTATGAATTCGCTGTGAACATTTACAATCTGCACCTTGCACTCATTCATCGCCCCTGCATGGACAAATGACTCGAGGATCGACTTATACGCATCCTGCAGCTCGATATATTTACCGATAAGGCCGATGGTGACCTTACTTTTGGGGTATTTCAGCTTATCCAGGAACTCTTTCCATTTGCTCAGATCCGGTTCGTGATAATTCGTGATATTGAACTTCTTCAGACAGATCAGATCCAGCTTCTCCCGCATCATGGTCAGGGGTACCTCATAGATCGTAGATGCATCCGCCGCTTCTATCACGGCCTCAAGTTTGACATTGCAAAACAAAGCGATCTTTTTACGGATCTCCGTGTTGAGCGATTCTTCCGTACGGCAAACGATCACATCCGGATGGACACCCTCCTGGCTCAATAATTTAACGCTATGCTGGGTCGGCTTGGTCTTTATCTCGCCCGCAGCTTCGATAAACGGAACATATGTCAAATGAATTGAAAGAAAATTCTCCCTACCGACTTTAAGCATGAGCTGCCTGATAGCTTCCAGGAATGGCAGCGACTCGATATCGC
>PLXD01000576.1 GCA_003151295.1 Chitinophagaceae bacterium
CAATCAGCCAGCCCATCCCAAATCGTGGAGCAGTCACTCAATGCAGTACAATTCCAGGCACAACAGAAAAATATCCATATCGATTCAGTGCTGGAAGACAATTTGCCCGCTATACAGGCCGATGTGGAGAAGACATCCTGGGTGCTTATCAATTTGCTGACTAATGCCATCAAGTATTCACCCGAAGCCTCCCATGTGGAAGTGAGCGCTGCGAAGAGTAATAATAAGGTGCAGTTCATAGTCCGGGACCATGGAAACGGTATCGATGAAAAATACCTTCCCAGGATCTTTGACCGGTATTATAAGGTACCGGGTACGCACGATCGTACCGGCACCGGCCTGGGTCTGTCGATATCCAAAGAATTTATCGAGGCCCAGGGCGGAAGCATATGGGTGGATAGCCATATCGGCGAAGGCAGCCAATTCGGGTTTTCATTTAACTATGCCGGAAACTGATTCTTTGCAGGTTATTGTTTGGGACTGGCGTAACTGCAAGCTAGTTCTTTGCGGGATGATGCAACTGGTTTTCAAAGATGGTGAGACCGTATTTTGCGATTTTCCATTGCTCGTCAAGGGCTGGAGGCACACGTCCCGGCGTTCTTGCAAAATTGCCTAAAATGATATCCATATCTCCATCGCCTTCTATATCGGCTTTCTCCATGGTTAATGATTTTACGGCCAGCTCGCTTTTCAGGATATAGGATTTGAATTTGAAATGTTCGGGGTCAACATTCTCCAGGTAGATGAATGACTCATCCAGCAGCGCTCCAAAATCAGGGAAAAAAGAGGAAGCGGCAAAGTCGATGTCCCCGTCCTGATCAAAATCTTCCGCCAGCACCTTGGTGACGCCATAGATCGGGTAAAAGAACTTCTCCTGGAAATTGTCATTGCCCTGGTTAATATTCAGCCGGATGCCATGATAGGATTTAAGGATGGGCGAATAATCCGCATTATCTCCATGCACCGTCACGATATCGGTAAGGCCGTCGTGGTTGTAATCGACCAATACCATGTCGGTGGTGCCGTAATTCGGGGGGAAGCGCAGGACCCTTTTAGCCTTGAATTTTAAATGATCCTTTTGATAAAGGATATAAACGCTCTCATCGCCCTGCGCGAACAACACAACGATATCCTTTTTGCCATCGCCGTCCATATCCTTAATATAACATTTGGTAGCCCCCGGGATCCCCAGCAATACCTCCCCGGTATATTTCTGCGTTTTTTTATCTTTTTTATACAGCGACAGGGAACCTATTTTATTCCCGAAATTGCAAATGACTATTTCAGGAACGCCGTCGTTATCGAGGTCTTCTATTTGTGTATTTACGGGACGGTGCAGGGAAGTGAGCAATTCCGTAACGGAGTTGTCATTCGGCTTTGCCTCGGTTACGGAACTGTCATTCAGTTTTGCCAACGAACCGATGCTCAAATCGGACGGATACAGCTTGCCGATCTCCGTAAAATAGGTCCCCCCTTCAAAGAAATTAAAGTCCACCACAGGGCTTGCCACCGGGATGACTTTCGTTACGCCTACATTCCATTTCCAGTTATAGACCTCGTTGTAATAATTGCCTATCCACAGCGTTTTGGTTTGTTCATTATATCGTAGCCCTGTAATCAAAGACGGGACTCTATCGTCTATCTGGATGTCTTTGCGGACAAATTGTTTGAGTGGAAGGTCGCGGGTTAAGCGGCTTTGATCATAAGCGACCGTATCCGGGGCATGAGTAATGATATAATCCCGGATCTTATCCCAATCATTCTGGCTGAGCATGGGTTGAGCGGGTATGATATTATTTTTTTTTACGATTATTTTTTCTTCTTCAGATAGGCCGCTTAGCGGATCGTAATCAGGATAGATGACCCCCAGCCTGCTTGCTATAGGTGGCAATACGTTGTATTCCCATATAAGTTTCGTTAAATCTGCCGGGTTCGGCGTCATATGACAGGTGCTGCAATATAGTTGGAACAGATCTTTGCCTTCATCGGGGTCTACCCGAAAATTTTNNAGAAAGCGTTAAGACCGATTGCTAATAGTGAAAGAAAACCCAGGGCAAAAAAAACGCTCTCTTGTTCATACGGGCTATTAATCTCAAATTGTGGCTAAGATAGTAAAGAATCGGTAGGGTCCGCATCCGGTACCCGCATCGGGTGCCGGATCTCTCCGGACAGGAATATCCATTTTTCAGGTATACTGTTTATTTTAATAATGTAATTAATTTAAAATCATTTAGTTACGATCCAAGTCATTCGCACCGCCTACCTATTCCTTGCTGGGTCTTGGATTATTGTCCTCGAATATCAAGGGGCTGTTATTGGGGATTAGTGTGGACGGATCAGGGGATTATAATGGCGATGGCAAACCCGATGTGGTAGTTGGGGGCTCCGCCGGGCTGGTGCGCATGTTTTCAACGGGACCGATCATTATGCAGTTTCAGGCCTGCCGGACGGCTTGTGATAAGGTCAGGCAGGCTTGTATATCAGGCAGTTTGGTATAATTGTTCAAAATTTTGCAAAATGGATTTCCAGTTGAATTCTTCCCCGATCATTCTTTGGGCATTGTCGTGCAATTCCCCCGCCCCGTCGCATTGGATACGGATATATAACTTAAGCAGCGCATCGGATAGGGACACCGCTTCGGATGAGTTGATCACTTCTCCGCATCCATACCGCCGGATCGCCTCTCCCAGGTTGGTCGCCTGTGTGACAAGGCTGGGAATACCCAGGGAAGCAGCTTCAAGCACTGTGGCAGGCAGGTCTTCATAGCGGCTGGGCTGTGTCAGGATCTGCATTTGGCTGAGTAAAGCCAATTTTTCTTCCCCAAAGCGCCAGTCCATGAAAACGACCTTCCGGGTAAGTCCCAACTCAAATGCCATTTTTTCCAATTTAGCCTTTCCCTTGCCGTTTCCAACGATCCAGAGACGTGCGGAGGGGGCCTGCTTTTGAAAAATGGCAAATCCCTTCATCAATTCGTCCAGGCCCTTGGCATGAATATCCAGCCGACCGCAATAGCCGACAATAAAATGCTTGTTCTGCGTGGGAAGGAATAATCCTGTCTCACTGGTTTTCTCATACCCGTAACGGATCAGAACGGTCTTTTTGTTCGGATAAAGTCGTTGCAATTGGTCCGCTTCCTTTTGCCCCAGGCAATGGATCGTTTCGGCATATTTCCAGATTTTTTTCTCGTACAGCCGCAAGTAGATATACTTGCGCAGGCGGTCCTTCTCCAAGGCTGCCTGGTCGTAACTGCCGTGGGGACTAAACACGAATGGAATATGGAGTCGGCGCAGGGCTTTGACCAAAGAATAAAAAGCCGGGTTAAACCCCCCATGGAGATGGAATATGGAATCGTTTTTCTTTGAAGAAAGCGCCAGCAGCAGCCTTTTATCCAGTTTCCATCGGTTGCTGTGCGACTTAAATAAATAAGTGTCATAAAGCCTGCCGGGATAATCATAATGGGCAAACCGGGTAATACCCCATAAACTCACTCGCGCGCCGGTATTGGATTGCTGCAGGGCAAGCTCATGAACCAGCCTGCTGACCCCACTCAGGCGAACAGGGTTTATTTTGCCCATAAGGACATGAATGATCTCCATTTGTGTAAGGATTTTAGTTTATTCAAGGAAAGGATTACAATCATTGGTAAACGGCAGCTTCCTAAAGACAAGCTCCCCAATTGCCTTTAAAACAAAAAAATATACACTTTATTGTTTATTTAATAAGTATTAACATCTATTATTTTTATAATTATTTGAAAATTAACCGAATGAAATGCCTTCATCCATAAAAAACCTGCTAAAGGGGATAAGGATTTTTGCATATAAATGTAAAAAGTCCTAAATTCATTCTTTAATAGGATAAGGTTTAATGGTTAATGGTATTTGATTAGTGCAGCCTCCCTTAGGGGAGGCTTTTTTATTTACTATGTTTTTAGGTGTCTTTCATCCTATTAAATCTACACCTTTCATTGCCTATGCCTGCGCCATGTCGGGAATGGCATTTACTTTATAATCTCCGGCGTCCAATTTCTTTTTAGTCTCCTCGAATGCCTGCAGAGTAAGCTCAATGTCTTCATCCGAATGAACAGAGGTGGGCACCAGCCTGTAAATAATATGACCTTTCGGGATGACCGGGTAAACCACGATCGAACAGAAGATATGATAGTTTTCGCGGAGGTCCATGACCATTGCAGTAGCCTCGGGGACATCTCCCTTCATGTAGACGGGGGTAACGGGTGAATTGGTCTTTCCAATATCGAAGCCTCTCTCCTTTAATCCTTTCTGCAGTTTCCCGACCACATCCCATAGCTTTTTACGTAGGGCAGGTTGGGTCCTGAGCAGTTCCAGCCTTTTCAGGTTTCCGATCGTAACGGACATCGGCAGGCTTTTGGCAAATATCTGGGAGCGGGTATTGTACCGGATGTAGTCTACGATCGCTTTGTCGCCGGCCATAAATCCCCCAATGGAAGCCATGGATTTAGCGAAAGTGGAGAAATACAGGTCTATCTGGTCTTGTACGCCCTGTTCTTCGCCGGCGCCGGCGCCGGTTTTACCCAGGGTGCCGAAGCCATGGGCATCGTCAACCAGCAGGCGGAACTCGTATTTGCTTTTCAGGGCGGCAATCTCTTTTAGTTTGCCCTGGTCACCAGCCATGCCGAAGACGCCTTCGGTGATCAGGAGGATGCCTCCGGCATTTTGTTTTTCTACCAGCGCCTGGGCGCGTTGCAACTGTTTTTCGCAATCTTCCACATCGTTGTGTTTGAACACATACCGGTGGCCGGGGTGAAGTCTCAGCCCGTCAATGATGCAGGCATGGCTTTCGGCATCGTAAACGACTACGTCGTGGCGTCCGCAGATAGCGTCGATAGCACTCATAATTCCTTGATAGCCATAGTTAAATAAGGTAGCATCCTCTTTTCCCTCGAATTCTGCCAGCTCTTTTTCGAGCTGCTCATGATAATTGCTGTTCCCGCTCATCATGCGAGCTCCCATAGGGGCTGCCATCCCAAATTGCGCTGCAGCTTCAGCATCTATTTTGCGGATGGCGGGGTGATTGGCGAGGCCGAGATAGTTATTCAGGCTCCATACGATCTTTTCTTTTCCACGAAAGATCATGCGACTGCCAATTTCTCCCTCAAGTTTGGGGAATGCAAAGTATCCGTGGGCTCTTTCACGATGCTGGCCAATGGGCCCGTTATGCTTCAGTAATTTTTCGAAAATATCTGCCATATTATGAAATTATTAAAGGTTCTAAACTGGGACAAAAGTAACATATTTGAGGTAATGACCAATTTCAGAATCCGGGGCCATTCATCATGCAATGGTCGTTCG
>PLXD01000311.1 GCA_003151295.1 Chitinophagaceae bacterium
TTAACCAAAAATAATTATACAGTTTACCATTATTCTATAGCCGATGCACAGGATAATATTTATTATGGCAAAGAGGTCTGCCGCGGGATGGAATACAATTTTGAAACTACAGAAAAATAGATCCTGCCCTTTTCATCGACCATGGCAGCATCCACACTACCAGGCAAGTCACATATCAGCGATTGGGAGCCATCGAATATGTTGATGGCCAGCAGCTTCTTCCCTGCAAATGCGCCTATTCGTTTTTTATCCAAAGGAACCAGCCAGCTGCAATGTTTTCCCCCCAAAGAAATGGTCCTCACAAATTCCTCCTTTGCCGGATCATAGATACGGAGGGAATCGTCTACGACCAATGCTACCAGGTTGTTATGCGCCAATACCCCAAGCCCAATGGTTTCGCCTTTCTCCAGGACAAAATCCCTGACGACGCCCGTTCCCGGCTTCCAGACGGCAAAATGACAGTTAATACCTTCATGATAGGGCAACCCGCTCGCGCCGCCGTTGGTCGTAAAATACAGATACTGGCCATCTGCCGTCAGCCCGGCCAGCTGTTGCCCGGCTATAGGATCATACCAATAATCCATTTTAAGACTGTCGGGTTGCACTCTCGACAAAGCCCCCCCATAGATGCCATAACCGGCTGACCAACCGGTCCAGATACAACCGTCAGGCCCCATCACACTTCTGCCTTCCGGCCGGACCAGCTTAGGATATAGATCCGCAAACATCCTGGGATTCACATTATCAAAAGCATTCCACGGCAGAGAAGGATCATACACGGAATGCTCTCCGCCAACATAGGCGCTGGTATATAACTTGCCTTTATAAAATACCATTCCATATACCTCCCCACCTCTATTAGTCAGCGAAGGCGAATTCCAATATTTCCCGGTTTTAGGATTGTATTTAAAAATAGTCAAACCAAATGCGCAGGAACCCCAAATCAAACCTTTACCATCTGTTGTCAGATTGAATATACACGTTGGCATGGCGTCAACCGGTATCGGCTTCAAATCCGCCGCCCTGATGTCCCCCTCGATGGATCTTCTTTGCCCCTCCATTATATAATATTCCTGGCCTCTTACACCGGCCCACCTTCCATCCGCCAATTTTTCCAGGCTCCCTGAATCCCTCAACTTCTTCTTCAGGCTGCCGTCACTATCCTCCATTACCGTAAGATCTTTCGCGGAATAAAAAGTCAGCTTCCCCTTATTCTCCAAACAAACAAACTCCGCATTTGCTTCTTTGACAGAATCTCCGGCGCTCCCGATCCTGCCAAACCGCTCTTTCGTAATATCATAATACGCAACCCCCTGTTCATCGAACCCATACCACACAAAAACATATCCGGGCATACCCCCATACACAGGCCGGCTATATTGATTCCTGGGATTATCGGAGATCTTTCCCAGATTTTTGAACACGTTGGTTCTCGGATCATATTGGGTCAAATTACATCCGGGATACGTCCCTCCATATATCTTATCATCCGAAGCCAGATCCATTTGCCAGAAGTACGCCTCTCCCTGGGAGACGATTGGTTTTGCCCAGGTATGGGTTTTCAGGTCAAACACATGAAGATAAGCCTGATCTACACAAGTTCCTACGATAATCTTTTCGTTATGCCAATTGACAAGCCCCCATGCACCGGCTCCCACCGGTAAAGGAAAATTCTCACCTTTTCCGGTTCCGGTATCTATTAATATTATGCTGCCTACTTCACCCTCCGCGAAATTCGAGAGTACAAATTTTTCCCGCCCATCGTATGGGTCATGGACTACCGTCGTAGCCAAAATATTGAAGTTCCGGCAAGGCTGACCTAAATATTTCCAAGTGCGGGTATTATTAGCCAGACTTTGCATACCAACGCCCGAACCCAACAACGATAAAGACAAAATCCCTGTTTTTGCAATAAATTCACGCCTTTCCATCCTTATAATCAAATTTTTACTTTAGATAATTTATCCCGGTTTTTATACACTTTCATAACGGCTTCTGCAATCGTATCCATATCCCTTTTTGTGCCCAGAAGCGTACCCACTGCATAAAGACCGGCCATTTCAGCACAAACTTTGTCGCACATGGGAAAGTTCCGCATGCTTTCCCGCCATTCCTTCATTCTTTGTTTACCGATCATGGTGTTGTATACCTTTCGCTCCATAATATTATCTACCCAGGGCTCGCGATGCAGGCCATTCGAAATATAGCCTGTCAGGCCCACGCCTTCCGCATTAATTGCCTTTAGAAATAAATCCCTGGGTATATTGTCGAAATACTCCTTGTTATAACGCATACCAAAAAGATAATGGGCAACACTGTCGGTTCCCTCATATTTTTTCTGAACAGTCAGCCCGGGAAACCCCTTCAATAAACCGGTCAAATAAGAACCGTTTTCCATTCTTTTATCAAATCGCTTCCTGATGGTCGACAATTGTCCCTGCAAAACGGCAGCCTGGAATTCGTTCATTCTGTATTTTGGCCCGATCGTAACGTGCTCCCCCAAAACCCGCCCCTTCCAGTCCTTCTTCGCTGTCCTTGCCGTTCCATGATTCATCACCGTATAAACAGTATCCATCAATTTTTCGTCATTGCCTGCGACAGCTCCTCCTTCTCCACATGGTATTTGCTTGCTTGCCTGAAAACTAAAACATCCAAGATTTCCTATAGTGCCCACATGTTGCCCCCTGAAAGTGGCCAAATGAGCCTGTGCTGCATCCTCCACGACAAAAAGACCATGCCGCTTTGCGATTGCCATGATACTACCCATATCGCAAGGAGCCCCCAGGATATGGACAGGCAGGATGGCCTTTGTCCGGGACGTTATCTTTAGCTCTACCTCTTTGGGGTCCAACTGGTACGTATCAGGATCCAGGTCGGCAAATACAGGAAGGGCCTGACAGGTCAATATAGCTGAAACCGTTCCCATATCCGTGTAAGGTGAAGTAATGACTTCATCCCCCGGACCAATACCCAGCGCAAACATGCACGTGCTTATTGCCTGGGTGCCCGAACCGGTTGCAACGCAATAATTTGTCCCGATAAGGGCCTTAAAGTCGTCCTCCCATGAAGCTACCCTGCCATGCGGGCTGTCAACGCGGCTCCAGATACCACTATTGGTTGTCTCCGTCAGATTATCGATAATTTGCTGGTTCCTATAGGGCCATTCGGGCCATTTCATACGATCCCTTACCGGAGTGCCGCCCAAAATAGCCAGCGTATCAGGATCATTGGTTGTCCTCGCAAACACGGGCATCGTATATGCAGCCATATACGCAATAGTCCCGGCAGACACTTTGCCTATAAAACTTCGCCGGCTCTTATCATATTCCATAATTAAGAATTTGGTGGTAAACAATTAAAACGCTAGGAAAACTTTTTTTTGATCTGCGCTGAATGATCGTAGATCTTGGTAATAGCATTAATAATATCATTCATGTCATCCCTGGACCCTAATAATACATTCTGCGGCAACCAAACCGTCTCTTCACATACTTTGTCATTTATAAGGCATTGATTGTTTCTATTATAATTTTCGATATTCAGGGTTTCCGCATCATACATTAACCTGAAATTTTTCGATTTAAAGGTATTTTCGATGAAAGACATTTTATTTAAAGGGGCATACCCCTCTTCACACAGGATTCCCTCGGCAGTCAACGCCTGGATAAATTCATTCCTGGTCAAACCATGGAATTGATCCGGATCATACCGAAATGGGAATAAATGCAAAGCCAGCCTGGTGACGTTTGGATATACGCTGTAAGTTCTGATGCCGGGGATCCCGTCCAAATGATGCTTTAGATAAGTTGCATGGTGATTACGCATATCCGTCTGCAATTCCAGGCGTTCCAACTGGGCCAGCCCAATTGCTGCCTGGTACTCGGTTATTCGCAGCTTTGTCCCGGGACCGACAAACCCGGACGTTCCCTTTACCGTACCATAAATGCACCCGAAATTATGGTAAGAATAACAGCGGTCGATAAAGGCCTCATCATCACTCACGATTGCCCCTCCTTCACCAATGGGAATATTCTTGGAATTCTGAAAACTAAAACAGCCTGCATGACCAAAAGTTCCAACCTTTTTATTGGCGATCTCCGCCATCCAGGCCTGGCAAGCGTCCTCCACCACGATTAAATTATGTCTCCGCGCTATTTCCATAATACTTACCATATCAGCAGGCAAACCACATATATGAACCGGGACGATCGCCCTGGTCCGCGGAGTAATTTTTTCCTCGATCTTTTTAGGATCTATCTGGTAAGTATCACGATCGATGTCAGCGAAAACAGGGATGGCCCCGGTAGAAAATACCGCCTGGGCGGTAGCTATAAATGTATAGGGAGGCATAATGACCTCATCACCGCCTCCAATGTCATGTTGCTTTAAAGCAATAATTAAAGCATTCGTGCCATTAACAACCGCCAGGCTTCGTTTAGCCCCGATAGTCCTCGCCCACGTAGTTTCAAACTCCTCGACTACCTTGTCTCTGGACCACACTCCGCTCCTCAAAACTTTTAGAACGCGCAATTCATCCGAATTTTTATCCCACCGGGGCCAGGAAGGCCACGGCCTTTTGTGAGACCTGACCCCGCCCAAAATTGCAGGCATGGAGGAGCCGGTGGTGCCGGCTATGGAAAAATTTGAAAATAGGGAATTCGAAATCAAAATACCGGCGCCTGCCAGTATTCCGGATTTCAAAAAGCTCCTTCTGCGACCTACATGGAATTCTTTCCTCATTTCTAGACAAATTAAAAGGACAGGGCCTTAATCAAAGCCACACGAACGGTGAATATACTTCGCGTACTCTTTTATAGCTCAATTTAATCAAGGCACGTTTGTATACAAATACAGCCTATTATTGAATTCATAAAAAATAATTTTACGATAGAGACACTTATCCGTGATGGCTCCTATTTTAATACAGGCCTGCTCGATTCGGGCAGACGGCTCAGGCAAGGTTGGATCACTTCATAGGCATTCAGTCCCAGCACTCTCCTTTTTTCTTCCAAAGACAGATGAGAAAAAATAACCCATCCGAATTGCGGCCTGGGATCACGCATAGGCAAATCTGATCCGTATAATACCTTGCCGACCCCTCCGTTTTCAACCAAATACTCGATCATTCCCAACGGGACGGAGGTCAGTGTAATATCGAGATAGACATTCGGGTGCTCTTTGGCAACGTGAACGCATTTCTCCGCATAGGTAAAACTCTGCCCTGCATGAGCAATTATCCATCGGCAGTTGGGATATCTGGACGCCAAGGTGGTGTACTCATTCATATCAGTCTGCTGAGAATGTAATAATGCATACAATTTATGCTCATTTCCATACTCCCACCAAACATTCCAGGAAGGGTCATCATAACGCACCCCAATGTAATGGTAAGGCTTCATCCCGATAAAACGGCCGTCGTTTTCATATAGGGAAGGAATCATATTTTTCAGCTCAGACTGAGAATAATGAACCGGGTCAAAATTGGCCAATCCCCAGTATCCCCTGGGAGCCACATCCAGACATTCCTTCGTAGTAATATTCCCCCCTGAAGAATCAGAACTCACGACGCCATTCCAGCTCATAAATCCACCACCGCTGTATCCCAGCTTCTTTACCAATTCAAACACACCGCGTGGCCCGCCGCCTTCCATCGTATACCCCCATCCAGCCCCATTAAGGCCTTCATGCAAAATATGCATATGCATATCCAAAACAGTCGCCGGCACTATTTGACCGCGCCTGACGGCGGCCATGAACACGTCTTCCGATTTATTTTCTATTACTGCCGGCGGCTTTTGCCCTTTTAGTAACCGGATCAGGTTACCGCCCGCTATTTTTTCTCTCGCACTCTCCGGAATGTCCGCATAGTCCATAAACGTCCTGTGAGCTCCGGCAGACATAGTTGGGGCATTACTGCCGAACAACATCTGGTCAACAAGCCCTTTTTTATACATATATTCAATGCCATACATATTCTGCAAATGGTCGAAGGTGCAATGCAGATTTTTATGATGGACCATGGAAGGAATAAGGTATCGTTGATCACTCCAATAAATATTGTGAACTAACAAAGGAAGATGCGGAAATGCGCCAAGGAGTTGCTCAACTTCATCCCAATTTCCAAACTCAGCGTAGTCAATTAAAGTAAGGACCCTCTTTTTACTTAACCATTTGAGAAGCTCCTGATTATAGGAGGCCTTCCAATCCCAGGCATTTGTAGTAGGGCAAATCGACACCGCGCGGACATCATATTTCTCCATCAGGCTACCCAGTTCTTCGGCAGATGGGAATTCGTCGGTTTGATCAGGCAAAACATTCCAGACAGCAAATAAATTCTTATAAGGCGCCAACATCCTGCTGAGCTCCAGGTTGGAGAACATCGCATCGTAGGTGACGGACAAAGTATTGGAAACCAAAGCGCCTGAAACAGAGCAAAATTCCAGTTCCTTTATCAGGTCATCCAATTTCCATTGTTCCGCCGGATGTTTATACTTATGCGGGCCTATCGTAGTGACAGCGTCAAAGTAAAAAGCAGGTTCATGCCCTATCGAAGTATCATAATTCTTTCCGAATACGCTGTTCGGCATCAACTGATTCAAGGCAACTCCCAAACCGGCCAGTGTATTAAATTTCAAAAATTCTCTTCTGGAAAAATTACTATCAGCCATAACTCAAAATTTAACTCCGTATTCCGAATTTATCTCAAAGATCTGCTAATAAGTCGCCCGACCGCCCGAAATATCGAAAATAAACCCGGTCGTAAAGCTTGCCTCATTGGAAACAATCCACGAAGCCATATTAGCCACCTCTTCCACCGTACCTAACCTTTTCATTGGAATCTTTGCAACCATATATTGCAGCTGTTCAGGCGACGTATCGGCATTCATAGCAGTTTTAATTACAGCCGGCGCCAACCCGTTTACCGTAATATTTTTGTCTGCATATTCCTTTCCTACCCCTTTTACGAGACCAATTACGCCAGCCTTCATCGAGGAATACCCCGCCATGAAAGGATTTCCTTCTTTTCCAGCTATAGAAGCCAGCAAAAGTACCCTTCCGTATCGATTCTTCTCCATGGCGGCCACCGCGTACTTGGTCATCATCAAAAGGGTATATAGATCGTCTTATTCCTTAAATATACTTAACGCGCCCCAATATCTTCTGGTTCTGGTTGAAAAAAGTCGCCTCACTTTACTTCCGGCCAAAACCCCAGGCCGCTAGGCCTCCATATAAAGCCTGTTGTTTTCTTCTTCCAGGTCTTGATGATGTGGATTTTTTAAATGAAATAGGGAGAAATCATCATACTGCCGAAAAAAGAAGCAGTTCCTTGCTCTTTGAATGGAGCCGGAACCGCTTCTTAAACTGGATTAAAATTTCTATAATTCTTTTATACGTAC
>PLXD01000304.1 GCA_003151295.1 Chitinophagaceae bacterium
CACCACGCAATTGCCTTCCTCCAGCTCTTTACTCCCAATGATGATCACACAAGGAATCGCTTTTCTCTCCGCGTATTTGAATTGTTTGTCGAATTTGACGTTCTCGTGGTAGAGCTCGCTGCGGACGCCTTTGTCGCGGAGTTGCTGCATGAGCCCGAAAGCGGCTGCGGATTCCGCTTTCCCCAGGTTGAAGAAGAGTATCTGTGTGCCGGTAAAGACGTCTTTCGGAAAGAGTCGTAATTCTTCCATGGTGTCGTAGATCCGGTCTACACCGAAGGAGATGCCGACCCCCGGGATGCCCGGCACGCCGAACAGGCCGGTGAGATCATTGTATCTTCCGCCGCCGCCGATGCTGCCCATCTGGACATTCAGGGCCTTCACTTCGAAAATAGTGCCGGTATAATAATTGAGCCCCCTGGCCAGGGTCAGGTCGATGGCCACGCCGGATGCCGTGTGGGGGCGTTGGATCCCATCGGTCGGCCCGGGTGTATAATTTAATATATATTCCAGTTCCCTGACGCCGATCTCACCGGTTTCATTCCCCGCCAGCAGGGTTTTTACGGCAGCCAGTTTCTCTTCGTTGCTGCCCTCGATGGCCAGGTATTTTTCGATGAGGGAAACCTGAAGTTCATTCAGCCCCCGCTGGAACAATTCTTCTTTTACTTTTTCCAGTCCGATCTTGTCCAGTTTGTCAATGGCCACGGTGAGTTCGGTCATTTTATCCGCCCCCCCGCAGACTTCCGCCAGGGCCCCCAGGATCTTGCGGTTGTTGAGACGGACCGAGACAGGCACTCCCAGCCGGCGGAACACGGTGGCGTAGATAGCGGCGAGTTCTACTTCATTTAATAAGGAGTCGCTGCCTACCACATCCGCATCACACTGATAGAATTCCCGGTATCTTCCTTTTTGCGGACGGTCGGCCCGCCAGACCGGTTGGATCTGGTAGCGTTTGAAGGGGTAGGTGAGCTGTCCGTGGTTCATGGCCACATAACGGGCGAAAGGAATCGTCAAGTCGTAACGCAAAGCCCTTTCCGTCAGGTTTTTATCGTTGCGGCCCCCGATGATATTTTCGAAGGCAGCCCGGGCCTTATCGGTATTCCTGGGATCGTTCAGCCCGTTGTTGAGGATCTTGAAAATGAGCTTATCTCCTTCTTCCCCGTATTTTCCCATCAGGGTATCGAGGTTCTCCATGGCGGGGGTCTCAAGGGGCTGGAAACCATATAATTCGAAGACCTCGCGGATGGTATTGAAAATATGATTCCGCTTGCGGACGGTCTCCGGACCGAAATCTCTGGTCCCCTGGGGTATGCTCGGTTTGGCCATTTTATTAAAATTGGGTTGCCCTGGTTTCGTTGGTTTTTGAGTATGTCATTGAATAGCGGATACGGGCCGGGTGCGACCGTATCTTTCGACGATTGTCGTACAGGCCGTGTCGAGCATACGGTATACTTCATGATAACCCGCTTCGGGGCCGGACCAGGGATCGGGCACGTCCTCATTGCGGCCTGGATTCGATTCATTCAGGATCAGGTCCACTTTCCGGGGGTCGAACTTCCGGCCGGCGATCCGGCGCATCTCGTCGATCACGTCATCGGCCATCGCATAAAGTTTATCGAAGCGTTCGAAATCGCCTGCTGTAAACTTCCGGGCCCTTTGTCCGCCGATTTCGATCCCATGCTGGCGGGCGACCTTTTGCGACAAGGCATGCGGCGCTTCCCCGATATGGTATCCATTGGTGCCGGCGCTGCCGATTTCCCAGGACAGGCCCGCCTGTATGGCCTTAAGGTCCAGGATACCCTCCGCCAGCGGGCTGCGGCAAATATTCCCCAGGCAGACCATTAATATCTTCATGCAATCATCATATTTTTTGTAACAAGGCACAAAAATAGGATAAAAACCATGAAGTCCGGGCTGGCGCGGTTATGGAATAGGATGGGTTGACGCATCTTATAAGAGAGGACTGTGAGGGGGGAGAGCGGGGGAGGATACGGAAGACCCGCATTTTTATGCAGATGGGTCGGCCGGCATTTTTCTTTAATGGGAATTTAATAAACAGAAGGTCCGGGTTGGGTGATCCTTTTTGATCATATTTCCTTAATTTGCCCAACCAATCGTAAAAATACCGGTTACATGCAGAATGAGGCTCCTGACAGGCGAACAAAAGGATATATGCTGATGCGCGCTATCCTGGATATAGGTATGGGCATATTAATTGCCGGTTTCGGTATCTTTTTTTTCATCGCCCCCAGGCTGGGTTTCAGTTTCACTGTCGACAACTTTTATCGTTATTCTCTTTCCGGTCTCTTCCTGGTGTATGGAGGATGGCGTGTTTACAGGGGAGTCAAAAAAAACTATTTTCATTGATGCGAAGTTTTCTCCGGCATATCCCGACAAAGTACAGGGGCGTTCGATTGTGGGCGGTATTCTTTCTGCTGGCCTATGGTTGCGGCAACCCGAATGCGGGTAAGATCCCGAACGAGACCCCCACTTCCGGAACTATCAATATCAGTGTCGACGAATCTTTTAAGCCCGTTATCGATTCCCAGATAAAAGTCTTCGAATCCTCCTATCCCGATGTCAGGATCATTCCTCACTATAAGGCTGAAGTGGAATGCCTGCGCGATCTCATCAATGATAGCACCCGCATGGTCATCGTGACCCGGGGTCTCAGCACGCAAGAACGAAAATTCTATAGCGATTCCCTGCATTATATACCCGTATACGACCTGCTGGCCTACGATGCGATCGCGGTAGTGGTCAATAATAAGGTGAAAGATTCGATCTTTACCATCAGCGATATCCGTGCGATGCTGAACGGGAGCGCCAAAAAGGACTGGCAGGTAGTCATGGATGGGGTCTCGGCGACCAGCACGGTCCGTTACGCGATCGATTCTATCTTACTGGGCGGCTCCCTCGGGCCTAAAGTGATGGCGGCCAAATCCAGCCAGGAAGTCGTTAGTTATGTAGCCGATCATGAAAACGCCATCGGGTTTGTCGGGGTGAGTTGGGTCGGCGACCAGGACGATCCCGCGATGACGAGCTTCCTGAATAATGTCAGGATCGCTTCCGTGCAGTGTGTATCCTGCCTTGGAGAGACTTATCTTAAACCCTACCAGGCAAATATCGCGCTTAAGAGATATCCTTTTGTGAGGGGTTTGTACTACATTTTAAAAGAGAATTTTCGGGGTGTCGGCAATAATTTCGTCAATTTCATGGAGTATGAACGGGGACAGTTGATCTTCCAGAGGGCCTACCTCTGGCCGGCCAGGATGTCATTTGAAATACGCGATACGCAAATAAGTAATTAGTATATTTAAATTATTCATATATCAGCATTAACCAGAAATCAATAAATTTACAAATTACACACTAAAAACAGGGACTGTACAATGAAGAACATCCGATTCAGCTTACTGGTAGCCGTTGTGGTTTTAAGCAACGTTGTATCTGCTCAGACGTTGGAGCAGGGGAAGAAGTTTTTATATTATCAGCGCTATGTGAGTGCGAAAGAGACCCTCCAGAAGGTGGTGGCGGCCAATCCCAACAATATCGAAGCCATCTATTGGCTGGGTCAGACCCTGTTGAAGATGAAGGACTCGGCGGCTGCTACGGATGTGTACCAGAAGGCGCTCACCTCCAATGGCACGGCTCCGCTGCTACTGGCAGGAATAGGTGAGATCGAGTTGCGGGAGGGCAAGAATGCCGATGCCCGTGCGCGTTTCGACCAGGCGATCCTCCTGACCAAGGGCAAGGACGTCAGTATTCTGAATGCAGTCGCCCTAGCCAATGTAGATGCCGCGGGCGGAGATCCGGTCTATGCCCTCGAAAAGCTCAACCAGGCCACCCAGGTCAAGAATTTCAAGAGCCCCGAGACCTATATCATCATGGGAGACGCCTATCGTAAACAGATCGACGGCGGCGGTGCGGTGACATCTTACCAGAAGGCGCTCACCGTAGATCCTCAATATGCGGAAGCTAAATTTAAGATTGGCATGGTCTATCTCACCCAGAATAATAAGGACTATTTCCTGCCTGCTTTTGCAGATGCCCTGCAACTGGACCCCAACTATGCCCCTGCTTATTACCAATTATACTTTTATTGGTATTCCAGGGATATTAATAAGGCCAAGGATTATTTCGAGAAATACGTCGCCGTAGCAGATAACACACCTTCGAATGAATATGACAGGGCAAGCATTAAATTTGCCAGCCATGATAACGACGGTGCCATCGCGATGTCTAACGCCACCCTTGCTAAACTGGGAGCTGATGCCCCACCCAAATATTATCGGCTGATTTCTCACGCCTATCTCATGAAAGGGGATTCCGTGAACGCGAAAAACTATATCGATCAGTATTTCGCCAAACAGAAACCGGAAGACTTCGAGGCCGATGACTATTCCTACCGGGCAAGGGTGGTAGCCAAGGTTCCGGGTACCGATTCGACGGAAGCCTTTAAAGATTTTCAATTAGCTGTGGATAAGGACACTTCGATAGAAAATAAATCAAAGGTTCTTAAGGAGGCTTCCGAGCTTGCCAAGAACACCCATAATAAGGCCTACAGCGCCCAATTCGCGGGTGAACTTTACGCGCTTAATAAGAACCCGGTCAATACGGATCTTTATAATTGGGGCATGGCCAATTACCAGGCCGGTAACTTTAAAACAGCTGACAGCATTTTCTGCGGTCTCTATATCCCGAAATATCCGACGGAGATCTATGGGTATCTCTGGTGTGCACGCAGCAAACGGGCTCTGGATGATTCGATTAACACCGCCGGATTGGCCATCGATGCATATGCAAAGCTGGGGGCAGTGGCCCGCGCCATGGATTCCACCGCAAAGGCCACCGGTAGCGCCGATTCTACCAAATACAGACCCCAGGCGCGGGAGGCTTTTTTCATACTGGCTTCCTATTATAACGATATTAAAAAGGACAAGCAGACGGCCATCTACTACCTGGAGCAGGTATTGGTCGTAGACCCGACTAATACCACCGCTTCAAAATACATCGAAATACTGAAAAAACCTGCCAAGCAACCGGCTGCTCCCATTAAGAAACCGGGAGCAACGGGGGGAGCCAAACCAGCCGGGCAATAACGGACAATCCTGATATATTTAAAAAATAACATAACTATCTTACTACACCATAAACGATCCCCTTCCTGCTAAAAACGGAAGGGGATCGTTATTTTTTTGATTTTGGTTTTAATAAGTTGGAAATTGCACCCGCTACCTTATTTTTGCTCCTGAAATAACCAGTGTAGCAATCATTTTCCGATTCAATCCTTTAGAAATGGACAGTTTTCTTTTACAGGCCAATACCGTTTCTGCTGCATCCAATGTGAACAGTTCCTATTCTTATTTCCCCATTGGCATCCAGCTCCTGTTTGCCCTCGGATTTGTGGTCCTGGTACTTGGGGTGACTCATCTGCTGGGCCCCAAACGCCGCACGGCCGAAAAATTACGCAATTTCGAGAGTGGTATCGCAAGCGTGGGGAATGCCCGCCAGCCGATGGCCATCAAATATTTTTTAGTAGCTATCTTATTCGTGCTGTTCGATGTGGAAGTGATCTTCTTTTACCCGTATGCCGTGAATTTCCGGGCATTGGGATGGGGAGGCTTTTCGGAAGTATTGCTGTTCGCCGGTTTCTTTCTGGCGGGCTTCGTCTATATCATCAAGAAAGGCGCTTTACATTGGGAAGACTAAACCGGGGTTTGAAAGCGTTAAGTCCGGAACAAGTTCATTGAGTCGATTGTTTATCGATAGTTAAGTAATTGCAAATTTTCATAAAATAGACCTCTCTTTTGAGAGGTTTGGAGGTTACAATATGTCCCGTCCCGTAAGATTTAATATTCATCCTATAAAAGCAGATGTAAAAGACAACATCAGCATCGTTGACATGCCGGAAGGGCATACCGGTGAAGGTTTTTTTGCTACCAGCCTGAGCAGTGTCGTCGGCCTGGCCCGAAAAAATTCCCTCTGGCCCTTACCTTTTGCCACTTCCTGTTGCGGGATCGAATTCATGGCTACCATGGCGTCTCATTATGATCTCGCCCGTTTTGGGGCTGAAAGGCTGGGCTTCTCTCCCCGCCAGTGTGATCTGCTCATGGTGATGGGAACCATCGCAAAAAAAATGGGCCCGATTCTCAAGCAGGTCTATCTCCAGATGGCGGAACCCCGCTGGGTCATGGCAGTAGGCGCCTGTGCCAGCAGCGGAGGGATCTTCGATACCTATTCCGTATTGCAGGGCATCGACCAGGTGATTCCCGTGGACGTATACGTTCCCGGCTGCCCTCCCCGACCGGAAGCGATCCTGGACGGCTTCATTAAGATACAGGAACTGGTAGGACAGGAGAGTTTCCGCAGGCGGAACAGCGATCAATACAAAGCATTATTAGGAACATACGGTATACAATAAACCCAGTCATGTCTTTAACGAACGAAATTATCAAGGAGAAACTGATCGGTAAATTCGGGGACCAACTCTCCAACTTTGAAGAACCCTATGGCTTACTGGGCTTTGAAGCCCCTAAAGACCTTAACCTCAAGGTAATGCAATTCCTCTATGACGATCCGGAATTGCGTTTTCAGTTTTTGACCGACCTCTGTGCCGTCAATTACCCCACCCTGCCGGGCAGGGAACTGGCGGTAGTCTATCACCTGCACAACCTCGTGGAGAATGTCCGCATCCGCTTTAAAGTATTCACCCCGGTGGAAAAACCCGATGTGTTTACAGCCACGCAGCTCTATTCATCGGCTAACTGGATGGAGCGGGAAACCTATGATTTCTTCGGCGTTAATTTCTTGGGGCATCCCAACTTGAAACGCATCCTGAATGTGGAGGAGATGGATTATTTCCCTATGCGTAAGGAGTTCCCGCTCGAGGACCAGACCCGGGTCGATAAAGACGATGCGATGTTCGGCCGGTAGGCCGAACGGCCGTACACGAGAAGAAGCGAGGGACGAAGCTTCGACGAAGTTCGAAGACATGAGAGAGAAGACAGGCTGCTGCTTGCAGCAGCCGGGCAGAGCCAGGGACCCAAGGCCGCTTCAGCGGCCGCAAAAAGCTCAATAGTAGCACCACCGACGAACGGAGCGTCGCAAGGATGCTGAAGAAAGATTAAAAGTTGACAGACTCAAAAACGAATTATGAGTACAGATCATCATATAAAATTACCGGAAGGAAGCATCGAGAAGACCACCACCACCCTGAACCTGGGACCTACGCATCCGGCTACGCATGGGGTATTCCAGAATATACTGGAACTGGATGGGGAAAGGATCGTGTCGGCCGAACAAACGGTCGGATATATCCACCGGGCTTTTGAAAAGCTGGCCGAACGCAGGCCGCTATACCAGATCACTACCCTGACCGACCGGCTGAACTATTGTTCTTCGCCTATTAACAATATGGGCTGGCACCTGACCTGTGAGAAATTGCTGGGTGTGAAGACGCCTAAACGGGTGGACTATCTCCGGATCATCATCATGGAGCTGTCGCGGATCTCTGACCACCTGATCTGTAACTCCGTGATGGGGGTCGACTCCGGCGCTTTTACCGGTTTTTTATACGTGATGCAGTACCGCGAGCTGATCTATGAGATCTATGAGGAGATATGCGGTTCCCGCCTGACCACCAATATCGGCAGGATCGGTGGGTTCGAAAGGAATTTCAACGCCACGGCCTTCGAAAAGCTGGAGCGTTTCCTGGCCGAATATCCGGGTGTGCTGAAGGAGTTTGAAAAACTGTTCACCCGCAACCGTATATTCATGGAGCGGACCATCGGGGCGGGGCCTATCAGTGCGGAAAGGGCGCTGAACTACGGCTTCACCGGTCCTAACCTGCGCGCTGCCGGCGTGGATTATGATGTGCGGTACCATACGCCGTATTCCAGCTACGAAGATTTTGAGTTCGAGATACCCGTCGGTAAGACGGGAGACAGTTATGACCGTTTCCTGGTCCGTAACCAGGAGATGTGGCAGTCCCTGCACCTTATCCGGCAAGCTTATCGGAAAGTGCAGGAGTTTAAGGGTGCGGATGCGGAGGTATACCATGCGGATGCTCCCGCCTATTACCTGCCCGAGAAGAAGGATGTCTATACCAAGATGGAAGCGCTGATCTGGCATTTCAAGATCGTCATGGGGGAAACGGAAATTCCGCCCGGGGAAGTCTACCACAGCGTGGAGGGCGGCAACGGGGAATTGGGATTCTATCTGATCAGCGACGGAGGACGGACGCCTTACCGGCTTCATTTCCGCCGCCCTTGCTTTATTTATTACCAGGCCTATTCCGAGCTGACCAAAGGGGCAATGCTGAGTGACGCGGTGATCGTGATGAGCTCTTTAAACTTGATCGCTGGCGAAATGGATGCCTAACGGCCCATTGCGCTCCGGCACAATCATGCACTGGCCACAGGGCCATTAGGGGCGCCGAAGGCACAGACATGAGAGAGAAGCCGCTTTAGCGGCCAGTGGCTAAGGAATCAGGTAATGAATCAAGCGGTAACGAATAAATGAACTGTGGACGATGGGGAATCGAACCCCTGTCCAAACAATGATAATCAGATTTTTACAGTATCAGCTATGATGAAATTCTCAGACGAAAAGCAAAAAAAAGTAGCGGAAATCATTGCCCGGTATCCACCCGGCAAACAGAAGAGTGCGTTGCTCCCTGTCCTGCACCTGGCCCAGGAAGAATTCGGCGGCTGGCTCAGTTCCGAGACGATGGATTATGTGGCTTCCCTGCTCAGCATCGAGCCCATCGAGGTCTATGAAGTGGCCACCTTTTATTCCATGTACAACCTGAAACCGGTCGGGCGATATCTATTCGAGGTCTGCCAGACGGGACCCTGTATGCTGAATGGCAGCGATGGAATCATCGAATATATCAAGAAGACCCTGGGCATCGGCGTCGGAGAGACCACGGCCGACGGGTTATTCACGCTCAAAACGACGGAATGCCTGGGTGCCTGCGGTTATGCGCCCATGATGCAGCTGGGTAAATTTTACAGGGAACACCTGACAAAAGAGAAAGTCGACGCCATCATCGCCGAATGCAGGAATAATGCGGCCGCTAATAATTGATGATGACCGGAAAAAAGCATATTGCGCAATATCGGATTCCTGTTGATGCTGGCTGCAACCGTTCAGACAATTTTGTTTTATATAAAACCGGTATTATTTAAAGACAAACCAACGCATCCGGACTGATCCGTATGATGAGGCCAATCGAAATAAAGAACGCTATAAAGAATGGGTAGAAAATTATTAATAGACAAAGTCGGTATCCCGGGCATCCTCGGATACGAGGTCTACCGCCGGGAAGGCGGTTATGCCAGTGTGGAGAAAGCGCTGAAGAATATGACCCCCGACCAGGTGACCGATGAGGTGAAGAAGAGTGGCCTGCGCGGTCGCGGCGGCGCCGGTTTTCCGAC
>PLXD01000214.1 GCA_003151295.1 Chitinophagaceae bacterium
CCGTAGCAGGGCTGCCATTGGTAATATTACTCCCACCGAGTGTGGCGGTGATATTGACGGAACCTGCCACCGTACTGACCAGGTTGATGACCGCATTGCCACTGGCGTCCGTCGTCACCGTGGTCGAACCTACTGGAGAGGCCGTGCCGGTGGCGATGGTAAATAGGATCGTCTGGTTGGGAATCGGATTGCCGTTGGCATCCGTGATATGCGCCTGAACACTATTGGTGGCCGACCCATTCGCGACGGCATTATTGGTCACTACGCTTAAATTAGTTGTCGGGACTGTCAGATTCGGAGGACCCGCTACAAAAGTAACCGTTGCAGGATTCCCATTGGCAATGCTTACTCCATTGATCGTTCCCGAAATAACTACATTGCCGACTACCGTGCTGTTAAGGCTGATTAAAGCAGTGCCGCTCGCATTGGTCGTCACCGTGGCGGAACCCACAAAATTGCCCGTACCGCTGACAATGGTGAAAACCACGGTGGCGCCCGCTATGGAGTTACCATTTGCATCAGCAACGTGCACCTTTAGTTCATTGGTGGCCGTCCCATTTGCCGCCACATTATTAATGATAACGGTCATGCCCGTGGCGGGGGTAGTGTTATCCACAGGGCCCGGTACAAATGTCACAATGGCCGGGCTCCCATAAGTAATATGGAGCCCGTTAACGGTTGCAGTAATGGGTACATTCCCGGCCACCGTACTGGAAAGATCGAAAACGGCATTGCCACTGGCATCCGTTACGACAACAGGATTGATACCGGTGGAACCAATCGTAAAAGTGACATCCTGGCCGACGACCGGGTTGCCACTTGCATCGACTATATGAGCCGTTACACTGTTTTTTGCAACACCATCGGCAACGGCAAAATTGGCGGTAACGGTTAAATTAGTGGCAGGATTCGTTACATCCGGAGCACCGGCGGTAATCTCGTCCGCATGATATCCTCCTACGGAGCCCGCGGCACTTTTCAGTGAGAGGCCCAACGTCAATAATAGCACCCCTGCTAGTACGGAAAATATTTTCCGTCTGCCTGGACATCCTAATAGTGATCGCAGGGATTTTGCATTTAGTTTTATTGGTAGGGGCATAGAATATTGGGATTTTATACAACTACTTCAATTGTATCCATCCATTACATCAATCCTAAGGGTGGAATAACGGCAATCGCCTGTTCAAATCGAAAACAGGTCAACCCGGGAACTTGTCGAATGGCGGATCATTGTCATAGATGACTAGCACCACCTCCCGGTATTTAATAAAAGATCCTGAAAATTAAGGGGAAGACGTGCAGGTTGTTTGAGAATACTTTTGGGTTTCATAATGTTGGTATTAGTTTTTTCATGATATTGGCATTGCCTATTGGATCTTTTACAATGGATACTTGAAAGGCTAAAGTACTCCAAGTACCTTACTCGTCCGATAATTTTTAAAAAATAGTAGATCTCCTCTTATCGCACTGAGTAATAATCCTATATAAAAAGGAATAATTCCTATTTTATTGTATGAATTATTGTTTAAATTTAGCCGGATTAACAAATTAATAATTTTAAATATATATAACAATATTGATTTTCAGCATCTTTGTCCTATCTAGTAACCCACTTGCCCTTTTTAAGTATGAAGGCTCCTGTACCCGCGGGAATTGAAAAAAATCGGCAAAAGGGAGATTATGCTTATGTAATGCAAATCTCCTGCAGTTTTCTATACAGGAATCTATCAACGGGATAGGCCCTGTCAGGAATGGGACTGCCCTGGTGACTGGCAACCCCCGGGACTGTAAGACATTTGCCTTCTTCATCGTTTATTCCGTCCCCGTCCATATCGGGGGGGTATGGGGCAACCATTGAATTGAGCGAGCCCGGCTACATCGGAACAGGCGTCCAGGCTGCCCAGTACAATATACTATTATCCAGGTGAGGGCAGGAGATCCGGGCGGTCAGGATCTTACCCTCTCGTATTCTATAAAAGTGGGCGCTAAAAGAGGGAATACGGGTAAAGGCGAAACCTATAACGGCGGCGTACAAATGTTGTTCGTCAGCGATCGGCTGGTAAGGCTCCGCTTGGTGAGCCTGATGCGCAAGCAGAGTATTTTTATCCTGCCCGGAACCGATCCCCTCGGGGCTATACCCTGAAAGAATATAGCACCGGCGCCAGGGGTAAAGCAGGTGGGCGTTAGTTTCATAACACCCGTCTTCACTCAATATTTTTTTATATGCACGGATATTATCGGATCTTAGCCCGATGGATTTCAGCAACGTATCACTAGCCAGGCTTGCCGTTCATTATGTGGGTAATAAGAATAATCAGCAACCTTTGCTAGTTTCGAAGAAAGAACAATCATTGGATGAAGAGTACCGCGGTAAGTTTTCACAGATTCTCCTGGAAAAGTTCTCCAATTCTTACGAAAGATATTCCTTTCATCATTTATCCTCCCTGAATTATAACGAGGTCTACAATTTCGTAGCGGGCATCTTCTCCGGACCGGAGACGTTCCAGCAACAGTCATCTCAGATGGCGACTCATCTTTATGAGGTCTCCCTGCACCCTAAGATAAAGCCGGGGGAATTATATGTGACGCATTTCACGGATATTGGAGTAGAGGATCAGAAGGTAGAGGGGATCGGCCTTTTCAAAGCCGAGACAAAATCGCTTTTTGTCGAACTCGATCCCAGCGACACGGGCCTCGACGTATACATGAAAGAAGGGCTCGAGCCCTCTAAGATTGACAAAGGATGCCTGGTGTTGAATATAGGTCCGGAGAACGGATTCGAACTGATCATCTTCGACAATGCCGGCAAAGGCGAGGAAGCGCAGTACTGGAAGGACAAATTCCTGGGAGTGCTGATCCGGCAAAATGAGTTCCTTCATACGCAGGGATTTCTCACGCTTACAAAAAACTATGTTACCAGGCATTTACCGGACGAATTCGAAGTCTCCAAAACCGATCAGATAGATATTCTCAGCCGATCCATGGATTATTTCAAGAACCATGACAGCTTCAACAAGTCCGAATTCGAACAGGAAGTCCTTCATCATGAGGGGATCATCGATTCTTTCCGGAAATACGATGAGCAGCACCGCAGAAATAATGCGATCGGATCAAACGACCATTTCGACATTTCGCCTCAGGCCGTTAAGAAACAAAGCAAGGTCTTTAAAAGTGTCATCAAATTGGACAAAAACTTCCATATTTATGTTCATGGAAGTAGGGATCTCATCGAAAAGGGATTCGATAAGGAACAGAACAAACACTTTTATAAGATCTATTTCGACGAAGAAAAATAAGTTTGTTTAAGGCACTAGTTCGTATTGTTTTTCCAACACCCGGAAAAACAGTTCTTCGTCCAGCAAATCCTTTACCGACCGAATAATAAAATCGGGCGTATAACCGTATTGCTGAAGGTCGGCTTCTTTGGTCACTCCCGACAGGGTAAGTACAGTCGTAAAGCCCATGGAGCCGGCCCCCAATATATCCGTTCCCATCGTATCGCCGATCATGATGGTCTCGTCCGTTCCTAGGTTCAGTATCTTTCTGGCCATTCGCATCATGACAGGGCTGGGTTTCCCCACGCTGAAAGCCTGTATCCCTGTAGCAAATTCCAGCATGGATACAAAAGCCCCGCAGCCGGCCCTGTATTTCCCGTTACCGACGGGACAATTCGGATCGAGATTCGTAGCGATCAGTTTGGAGCCGTTCATGATCATATTAATGGCCTTATCCACCGATTCCAGCATGATTGTGCGTCCTTCTCCGATAATTACATAATCGGGATGATCATCCACAATGGAATAGCCCACATTGTGTAATTCCGTCAGCAGGCCGCCTTCCCCGATCACATAAGCCGTCCCATGTACTTTTTTAGACGCCAGGTACCGGGCTGTCGCCATGCCGCAGGTAAAAATATCCTCATCGTTCACATTATNNTGTCAATGAGGAAGCCTTTTTTTTCCATAGTCATATATTTTTTTCTTTTTTAGATTTTAATGGGCAAGTAAGATCCGGGCAGGCAAGCGAATCCTTATTCAAGAGACAGGCGAAACGTGTAGAATATGGCTGACAGGCAAAAATAGACAAGAACTGATAGACTGGCGAGGTTTGAAAACGTTAGCTTTTAACGTATCATAAGGATTGAGGTACAAATATAACGAATCTGATCAAAAAAAAGTATGTCTGCGCAGCTTCTTTAAAAGAGTGAGCAGTATGCAGCGGCTGGAAATCATTCCTATTGGACAACCGATCTTATTGAAAAAGATACAGGGTCCAAGCCGAAACCGGATACCGCAAAACACCCTCCCACGTTCGCTTTCCTGCAAGACACCACTAAAAAGCCAAAACCGGACTCGGCGCAGTTGTATACTTTTGTTGCTTTACAAAGCAGATAAAATTAATTCCAGGTAAACTTTAGGTATGACCGGATAATTATAACCGGTCTTTTTTGTATACTAATTTTATCTGCCAACGGTCACGATCAAGGAGGTGTCTATAAAAGAAGGAAGATATAACAGGTTGGACGAAATGGGAAACAGACGAAAAAATAAAGAGGGACTAAAAAACGAGGATCAAAAAACAGAAAGGTCAAAAAATATAAAAAAAGCCCGATATCCAGATATTCTTCATTAATTTGCAAAAAAAAGCCCCTTGTAGAAACAGAGGGCGCTAACGAT
>PLXD01000421.1 GCA_003151295.1 Chitinophagaceae bacterium
GCTCGTAACCAAAAGAACCCGCCTTATCGGGCTGCAGGTATCCCTTGCCGATAATCATATCGCCGTCGTAAACGCCCGCATGCAAGACCGTATTATAAGGATAGGGCAGATCGGGCCATGCATAGCCGGGGCCGGACAAAGAATGGGCCAGGTAATAATCCGCCATATATTTCATGTTCTCAACAACAGATTGATCACCGGTATAGTTGTATAAAAGATCCCAGGAAGACAGCGCCATCATGATCTGATCCCCTCCGAGCCCCCGCTTATCATGTTCCGGGCGCCATACCTGGTGATTCATATAATATTTCTGCCCGTTGGAATCCGTCTCCATGTTTTTCCAGAAATTCCAAACCAGCCGGATCATTTTATCATAGGACTCGCCCTGATTCGCGGAATACCAGGGAAGGATCCCGCCCTGGTCGTCGACGCGTACTTTATGATAGCTCACTNNTCTTGGTAAGATACAGGCTGTCCGGAAGGATTTTATCCCCACCCGGATGAACAAGACCCTCGCTCAATCCCTGATAAGGAACGGAAGGAGCTTCCGGCGTTTCACATCCCGCCAGGACACCCACAAAAAAGAATAGCGTCTTAAATACCCTCATATATTCAAGTTTGGAATGATTTTAAATTTATTACAACTCTTTAAGAACCTCCCTGGTCGTTTCGAGAGTCCGGGCAATGTCTTCTTTCGTATGCGCATAGCTTACGGAATTTTGTTTGCAGGCGACGGGAATCAGGTAGATCCCCTTCCCGATCAATGCCCTGCGCCACCGCAGGTCCCATTCAAAATCATGATGCTCCAGTATATCGTATAAATCCTGCGGCGTCTTTTCGCAGAAATAGACACAGGAGGCGGAGGCGTTCCTTGAAACAACGGCCGGAATACCCTTTTCTGCGAAGAGGGTCTCCCAGCCCCGGTAGAGCAGGTTACTGATATCGCTGATCTGCGCATATACCTGTGGGTTCTGCAGGATGCCTATTGTCGCAAGAGCGGCGGCCGTATTAAGGGGATGCGCGTTATAGGTGCCGGCGATCAGGACCCGCCGGGATGGATCTTTATCATCGAACAGTTCCATGATCTCCTTCTTGCCGCCGATGACGCCTAAGGGATACCCGTTTGCGATCGCCTTTCCAAAGACAGAAAGATGGGGGGTCACACCCGATACCTGCTGGAAGCCACCC
The DNA here is from genome assembly GCA_003151295.1 of Chitinophagaceae bacterium. Lineage (GTDB taxonomy): Bacteria > Bacteroidota > Bacteroidia > Chitinophagales > Chitinophagaceae > Puia. Next base: position 1,189 of record PLXD01000421.1, read on the forward strand.
AGGGCAGAACGAAACCCGGTTTTCACTTCATCGAAGACGCAGACGGCATCGTATTGCTCACACAGGGCCAGCAACCCTTCGAGGTAGCCCGGCTGCGGGAGTACGACTCCAATATTTTGCAGCACAGGCTCCGTCAGGACGCAGGCTACGGGATAGCGCTGCAAGACGTATTCCACGGACGCCAGGTCGTTAAAGTTGATACAATGTACTTTCTGCTTCACCCCTTCGGGTATCCCGGCCGATGAAGGGATGAACGGGTATTGCCCGGGAGACACGCGAGGGCCCAGTTGCTTCAAAGAAGGCATCACGGCCCTTGCGACATCGTTATGCCAACCGTTATATCCTCCTATCATCAGGATGATGTCTTCCTTTCCGGTATAGGCCCTGCTTAACCGGATGGCATGTGCCGTGGCCTCGCTGCCCGTATTGGTGATCTGCACCCGGTCGAAAGACGGGATCATCCCGCACAATAGCTTTGCCAGCCGGATTTCCAGTTCATTTGTACCACTGCCTATGAGCGACAGGTCGTTTCGAAGCACATCCATGACGGCTTCATTGATGGGATCATAATTGTGACCTAGCAGAAACGGAGCAAAAGCCGCATGATAATCGATATACTCGTGTCCATGGATATCGTAGATCTTACTTCCTTTCCCCTGTTTAAAAATGATGGCGGGATCGACTTTCCGGTTTAAAGACACCACTCCTCCGGCAATGTATTTCCGCGCCTCGGCGTTGGTCGCCTCGAATATTATTTCCTCAAAAGCATTGGTGACATTTTTTCCAGACATGATCGCTTATTTTTTCCCGGTTCTTCTTTGCCGGACCTTTTTCTTTGCCGGCCTTTTTGTTCTCCTGCATTCCCGTATCTCGTTATCGATCCATTCTCCCAAGCAGGTCGGCCCCGGGCTTTTGTCCTGCCAACTGCCCCCCATCCGCTATAATGATCTGGCCCGTAATGAAACTGCTGTCATTACCCGCCAGGAACAGGAATACGGGGGCGATTTCTTCTGCGCTGCCGGGCCTGTCCATGGGGATGTACCGGGACGCAAAACGTTCGGCGAATTCCGGGGGATCGATCGCCTCGGACATCGGGGTGCGGATATAACCCGGGCAAACGGCATTGACGNNGTATCCCCAGGTGCGCGAGTTCGATCGCCATCGTTTTGGTAAGCATGACGATGCCCCCTTTCGATGCATTATAATGGGCATACCCAAACTCTCCGTCAAGCGCATTCTTGCTGGCCATATTCACCACCGCACCTCTTTTCCTTTTTGCCATATACCTGCACACAAGCTGCGAAACAATAAAAAAACCGGTGAGGTTGATATCGATGATCCGCTTCCATTCTTCGTCCCGGATATCCAGGAAAGGGGTTTCGAATGCGATGCCTGCATTATTGATGAGGATGTCTATGGGTTGAACCTGTTCCACCTGATCGATAATCCCGATCATCTCATTCCGCCTGGCTATATCTCCCTGGTAGGTATCGACGGCAGCCCCAGTCTCCTTTTTCAACTGCTGCTCCGCCAGGGGCAGATCCTCCGCGTTTATATCTATGATGGACAGGCGGGCTCCCTCACGCGCAAAATGACGCGCTATTTCCAAACCGATGCCTCTGGCGGCTCCGGTGATTAAAACATGTTGTTGCTCAAACCTTCTGTTATTTTTCACAGTAAGTAGGTGTTGGGTAAGCAAATATCAACAAAATAAAATAAAACAAGGATATTTTGTCTACAAAAATAATCTATAATTGTAAACTAAATTGCCTCATCCTCCAACCCCCGCCCCGTCCCCGTCCTGTTCCTGTTCCTATTCCTATTCCTATTCCCGCCCCCGGATCCCGAGCTTGCGGCACTCGCCGACTTCGATCGAATAGACGCCGAACTCCTCAACGACCGTCCCCCGCAGGCTGTAAAACCCGGCCCCTTCGAAGGGCGACCATTGAAAGCTGCCCGGGAAATGGACCGTGTCTAGCCACTGCCCACGCTTGTCAAGAAAAGTTCCGAAATACATCGTGTCGCTCCTGATCGTGCGCACGGCTTTGTTGGTGATATAGTAGCCCAGCACGTCGATGGTCTGGCCGAGTGACTGCGCTAACTCGGGGGCGCCGGCAAAGGAGTCGGGATCCGCGTCCACCCAATCCCAGCCGTTGCCCAGGGGGAATCCTAACAGCTCTATTTCATCCAGTGCATCGTCCATCGGAGACTGCGCCAGTTCGGGCAATTGAAAATGGATGGGGGGCTCTTCGAACAGGGGAATGTCAACAGTTCTCCGGCCGGTCTTTTTCTGGAGGAAGTTGGCTTCCCAGAGCAGTTCTTTTTTGTTACGGCCGGTGAAGCGCAGGGCGCCTATCCGGATAAGGCGGTTGAGCGGTTCCAGCTCGACGCCCGTGCGTTCGATAAAGTTGTGCAAGTGCAGGAAGGGTCCGTGGCAATCCCTTTCGGCCAGCATGGATTCGAGAAAGGTTTTCTCCAGGCCGTCAATATGAATAAATCCCACATGCACCCGGTCCTCCCGGATGGTCGTCAGGTAAGCCCCCTCGTTAATACAGGGAGGTTCCACACGGGCGACGGTCTTTTTCAACTCATGGAAATACAGCTCCCGCGAATAGAAGCCTCCGAAATTGTTGATGACCGCCACCATAAATTCGGCCGGGAAATAGGCTTCCTGCGCGATCTCATCGGGATAACCCTCTTCCCGGCAGTTGTGGAAATATTTCTCCCGGATCAGCTCGAAATGTTTCTGCCCCCTGTACTTTCCGGACATCGCCCGGCGTAAAACATCCGCCTCTCCCATATCCAGCTTCCCGAAATAATGGGCGATCTTGATCACATCTTCCTGGTAGACCATGGGTGAGGTAGTCGTCGCATTCCAGCTTCTGAAGGAGTTGCCGCATAGCCGGCGACTCGATATAAAAACAGCCGATGGTATCCGCCCTGCGGATCTGAGCGGCGACGATGGGATCGGTTTTAAACCGTTCGATATCGTGGATGTCGATGTTGACCCCTTTGTTCTGCCGGACCAGCTCCACGGCGTCTTTGATATGGCCCAGGCCCCGCTGGCTGAGGATATCCAGTTTAAAAAGCCCGATCTTCTCGGCGACGAACATATCGATGGGAGGCTGAACCAGGATTTGCAGTTGAGATACATGTTTATCGGATGAAGCGCAAAGATTTTGGAATTGGATTTCTGACGGAGCCGTGGCCTGATACGGTGCCGATACCGGAGCCTAATGCGAAGCCGGGATCTTTAATCCGCTT
>PLXD01000557.1:0-405 GCA_003151295.1 Chitinophagaceae bacterium
TTACTTTGCTATAAATCAATTATAAATACATTAAATGGACGCTTTACTAACCGACACCCCGCCAGCTGGCGGATACGATTTTTCTATCAATGATAATCAGAAAATGATAGGCCAGATGGCCAGGGATTTTGCCGAAAAACACATCAGGCCGCATGTGATGGAATGGGATGAGAGTCAGGAATTCCCCCTGGAACTTTTTAAAGAAATGGGCAAGCTAGGTCTGATGGGGGTGGTAGTCCCGCAGGAATATGGAGGTGCGGGTCTATCCTATATAGAGTATGTCACCATCATCCAGGAGATTGCCCAGGTATGCGGCTCCATCGGCCTTAGCCTGGCGGCGCATAATTCGCTTTGCACCGGTCATATCCTGGCTTTCGGCAACGAAGAACAAAAGAAAAAATACCT
>PLXD01000557.1:509-3462 GCA_003151295.1 Chitinophagaceae bacterium
AAGAAAATAAACTGGGTATGCGTGCCAGTGAGACTGCAGAGATGATCTTCGATGATTGTCGTATTCCGGATACGGCCAGGCTGGGGGAGATTGGTAGCGGCTTCAAGCAATCGCTGAAAGTGCTGGACGGAGGTCGTATATCCATTGCCGCGCTTTCCGTAGGTATCGCGAAGGGCGCCTTGCATGCCGCATTGCAGTATTCGAAGGAGAGGCATCAATTCGATCAGCCAATATCTAATTTTCAGGGCATCTCCTTTAAGCTCGCCGATATGGCCACGGAGGNNGCCTCGGAACTGCTGACCCTGCAGGCAGCCGATCTCAAGAACAAGGGCCTCCCCATGACCCTGCAAGCGGCCATGGCTAAATACTATGCCAGCGAAACAGCCGTAAGAACCGCTACGGAAGCGGTGCAGATCTTCGGCGGATATGGATATACCAAGGACTTCCCCGTAGAAAAATTCTACCGGGACAGTAAGCTTTGCACGATCGGGGAAGGTACTTCCGAGATCCAGAAACTCGTGATCGCTCGGGAAGTGCTGAAGGCATGATCTTCGGGAAGCTGGGAGGGGGCTCGCTTAAGGCATAAAATCGTCTTCGGCCTTAGTGCCGTATTTGTCGAAAAGTTTATCGATAGCGCCCCCGAAAATGGGGAATTTGTCCTTTGCGAATTTTTTAATGACTTCGATGGCCTTGTAAGCCTGCTCTTCTGTCAAGCCTTCCGCCTTCATCAGATCGATTAGCTCCTGCATAAACGCTGTTTACATTTTTTATGCTACTTTCAAGAGACTCATCTTGCTCTTGTCGAATTTCTTTTTGGCATATTCCAGGTCGAGATGGAAACTGGTCTCCCGGGTGGAAGGAAGCTCGAACATTGCATCGGTCAAAATGCTTTCGCAAATGCTGCGCAGACCCCGGGCGCCAAGTTTATACTCGAGGGCTTTTTCCACCATAAATTCCAGCACATCGGTATCAATAGTCAACTGGATGCCTTCGAGTTCGAATAATCTTTTATACTGGCGTATGAGGGAGTTCTTCGGCTCGGAAAGAATGGAAAACAAGGTGGGCCTGTCCAGGGGCGCCAGGTGGGTTACCACCGGTAGGCGGCCCAGGAGTTCGGGTATCAATCCGAAAGACTTCAGGTCGGGTGCGTTTACGAACTGTAAAAGGTTCTTTTTGGAAGCTTCCTGCTGTTCTTTATTGACATTAAAGCCTATTGAATTGGTATTAATACGGCGGGCTATGATCTTGTCCACGCCGTCGAAGGCGCCTCCGCAGATAAAGAGGATATTTTGGGTATTGATCTTTATCAGCTTTTGCTCCGGATGCTTCCTACCTCCTTGTGGCGGAACCAATACATCGGTTCCCTCAAGGAGTTTCAGGAGGCCTTGTTGCACTCCTTCACCGCTTACATCCCGTGTGATAGAGGGATTATCTCCCTTGCGGGCGATCTTATCGATCTCGTCGATATAGACGATACCTCTCTCGGCTGCGGCAACATCATAATTACAGACCTGCAATAGCCTGGTCAGAATGCTTTCGACATCCTCTCCGACATAGCCAGCTTCGGTGAAAACGGTTGCATCTACGATCGCGAACGGTACATTGAGGAGTTTGGCAATGGTCTTGGCCAGCAGGGTCTTTCCCGTACCGGTCTCCCCTACCATGATGATATTGCTTTTTTCTATCTCTACTTCATTCTCCGCTACTTTTTGTTGCAGGCGTTTGTAGTGATTGTATACGGCGACAGCCAATACTTTTTTAGCATCATCCTGGGCGATGACGTATTCATCCAGGAATTTTTTTATTTCTATAGGCTTCTTGACGGTGAGCTTGAATTGTGCGCCGCTTGGACTGTCTTCGCGGATCATCAGTTCCTGCTGAATGATTTCCTGGGCGTGCTCCACGCAATTTTCGCAGATATGCCCTTCCTGTCCGGCGATTAAAATTTTCACTTCATCCCGGTTGCGTCCGCAAAATGAACAATGTAAGGTGTTTTTTGCCATTATATACTCTTTACTAATCTTTTAACTACCAAAAATCGGCAGATAGCCATTAACGGGTCTGCCATTGCAGCTATTCACTACAAAGGTATCCAACTTATTGGATTATCCCAGTACAAAACCATCCCGGGGCCCGGACGGTATAATTTTAATTTTCAGAATAACTGCAAATAAATCAATGATTTATGTAATAAAACCTGGATTTGACCTATAATTTGTCGATGATCTTATCCACGATGCCGTATTCCAGGGACTCTTTAGCATCCATCCAGTAGTCCCTGTCAAAGTCCTTAAGTACCTGCTCAAATTTCTTACCACAGTTTTCTGCCAGTATCCTGGCACTGACTTCCTTGACCCTTTTGGTCTGTTTTGCCTGTATTTCCAGGTCTACGCTTACACCTTGCATATAACCTCCCAGGCTCGGCTGGTGGATCATCACTTCCCCATGCGGGAAAATGGCTCTTTTGCCTTTTGTCCCACCGCTTAGCAGGATGGAGCCCATCGAGGCGGCCAATCCCATGCAAATGGTGCTGACCGGGCTCTTCAACATCTTCATGGTATCATAGATCACCATGCCGCTGGTGACCATGCCCCCCGGGCTGTTGATATAAAATTTGATCTCTTCTCCGGGTTTATCGGCATCCAGGAGGAGGAGTTTTGATACGATATCTTTTGCCGAACGGTCGTCAACCGGACCCCAAAGCTGGACGTTCCTGTTTTCGAAGAAATATTTTTCCATCTTCTTCATCAGAATGCCCATCTCAGGTGCTTTTTCTTCCTTGGGTTCCGGTTCTTCCGGCTCATCATCCATCTTAAAGGGCTTCAGCAGATATTTTGAATGGTTCATTGTTGCGATTATTTTTAATGGTGAGTAGTCAGTGGTTAATAAATCAGGCTTCCTTTTTTTCTTTCCTCGGGTTCAGGAGCAGCACGTCATCCACGAGCCCGTATTC
>PLXD01000076.1 GCA_003151295.1 Chitinophagaceae bacterium
GGCCGGTGGAATCGGGGGGTATACCCTCCCGGGCAAAACAATCGGCCGACCCTAATGCAAAGGATAGTCCGGCAAGCAGTAATACAGCGTATAACTTTTTCATAATGATCAACCTTTTAGATCCAAGATAGCATTGATGGTCAGCGCTACCACGACGGTATTGAAAAGAAAGGCCAGCAGTCCGTGCAATAAGGCCAGCCTCCGCATGGAGCGGGATACGATCTGAATATCCGATACNNACCCTATCACAAATGAAAAATAGGCGAAATCCAGGTAATCCGGGTGAAGCTCCTGAGGGATGTTTAGGCCGGCGACATTCGTCTCCGGGTTATTAGGATGATCCCCATAATACAGGTGAGCATACCGGTAGGTGAACATGGTATGCAGCAAGAACCAGGAACAAGTTACCCCGAATAAATAGATAAAAGTCTCGGCTTTTTTCCCCAGGTCCCAGCCCCCCTTTTTTTCCAGCAGGATCACGATTGCAAGCAGGCTGCAGAGCGTCGTGATCAGGATGATAAAAAAGACCACGATCCGCTTTGGATCCTGTACCCGGGCCAGCAAACGGATCTGCCGGGGCTTCATGGTGAAAAACGTGATTACGCTCATGCCGATCATTAAAAAACCGAACAGGTCCCAACTGATCATCAGGCGGGTAATCACTTCCATCTTCTCGGGAAGGAGTAATAAAAAAAAACAAGTCCCCACGATCAGGGAAAAAAGCATTTTATAGATGACCGGTATCCTGTTAAACGTATTGGACTGAAGTGTTTTTACTTTCAATGGATTCTATATTGAATGATCGGATGATTTTGGATTCTCTGCAATGACTTCAAATAATCTCCTAAAAGTAAAGATCCGACTTGTAAAAGCAATTTCTATTTCCTTATACCGGCTGGAGGTCCCTTAGAAAAGAGGGCTTGCTACGATGATTTGTCGCCTGCTCGTAAGCGTAGGCCATCGCAAGCAGGCGTGGCTCCTGGTAGCCCGTCGCAAAAAAAGAAAGACCGACCGGCAGACCGTATACCTGTCCCATCGGAACAGTAATATGCGGGAACCCCGATAGGGCGGCAGGAGTGGATAGGGAGAAGCCGGTATCATAATCTCCATTTGCCAGGTCGATGCAACAGGCCAATCCATTGGTGGCGCCGGACAACGCATCCAGTTTGTTTTCCTCCAGGAGAGCTGCTATTGTCTTTCGGGAAGAGAGCGTTTTGGCCAGGGCAGTCGTATATTCTTCTGCCTGGAGCCCCCCCTTGGCCTGTGCTGCTATTAAAGTTTCCTGCTTGAAATAAGGCATAGCCTTGTCCGCATGCTGGTCGTTAAAAGCGATAATATCCTCAAGGGTTTTCGGTAAGGCATGTTGACCGGTTCCCAATCCGCCCAAACCCGCCAAATAACGGTTCAGTCCATCCTTGAACTCATATAATAGAACCTTAAATTCCGCGTCGCCGGTTTCAGTGATGCTCTTCATCAGATCGACTTCGACGAGAATGGCTCCCAGCCCGGTCATTACCTGCATCGCCTTACGCAAAAGCGCTACCATGCCTTCATGCCCTTTTAAATGTGATTTTTCAATGCCGATCCTCTTTCCTTTTAAACCCTCTTTATCCAGGAACACTGTGTAATCAGTATAGGACTTTCCGATGCTTTCCACAGTCACCGGATCTTTTGTGTCGACGCCTGTCAGAACCCCCAGGAGAATCGCCGCCTCTTTTACCGTTCTCGCCATCGGTCCGGCCGTATCCTGTGTCGCCGAAATGGGAATGATCCCTGAACGACTCCATAATCCTACCGTCGGCTTGATCCCGACAATACCATTCACAGAAGAGGGGGATACAATGGAGCCATCGGTCTCAGTGCCGATGGCCAGCGTACATAGATTGGCGGCCGTTGCAGCACCGGAGCCCGCACTTGAGCCCGAAGGATTCCGGTCGAGTATATACGGACACCTGGTTTGTCCTCCCCTGCTGCTCCAGGCACTGGTGGAACGGGAGGATCTGAAATTGGCCCACTCGCTAAGGTTTGTCTTGCCGAGCAGGACAGCGCCCGCTTCACGTAAGCGCCCAATGATAAAAGCATCCGAGGCAGCAATATTCCCCTGCAGTGCTAACGAGCCGGCAGTGGTCATCATCTTATCGCCGGTATTGATATTGTCCTTCACCAGGACAGGAATACCATGTAGAGGGCCCCTGTATTTACCTGCCTTTCGCTCCCCATCGAGAGAGGCAGCAAGAGCAAGGGCGTCCGGATTTATCTCTATGACTGCGTTTAACCGGGGGCCGTTCTTGTCCTTATCGATTGACTGTATACGTCGCAGGTATTTTTGCACGAGACTCACAGAATTCAGGGAGCCGATGCGCATCTTTTGCTGCAATTCGTCGATAGTCGCTTCATCCAATTCGAATGGTTCCGGCAGATCGTTTTCCATTGAACCGGAGCCTAAGCCCAGCTTCGATAATCCCAGGCCGGCCAGTGAACTATTGCGAAGGAAGACTCTTCTGTCCATGGTTGAGGGGTNNAAAAGGCTGTCTTGTATAAAGACAGCCTGTATATACGCATCCCGCCGAAACAACGGGAAAAATTGAATGTTAAAATGGCGATTGTTCTTCAACAGGTTGTATTTCCGGTTGATAGTGAAAGCTCGTCACGGTCCCACTGTTGATAAAGTCAATCAGATCTTTTGTAAGTTCCTCTTTTTCGGTAATGAAAAGTCCGTGCGGGGCGTCCTCATACACTTTTAATACGGCTCCGGGAATCAGTTTGGCAGCTTGTTGCCCTGTTGGTGCAAAAGGTACCGTCTTATCGCCATTTCCATGAATGATGAGGGTCGGCACCTTTATGGATTGCATTTCTCTGCGCAGGTCCGTCCCTGCAAAAGCTCGCAGGCATTCCAGCGTAGCTCTGGGAGACGAGGGCAGGGCAAGGCCCTGCATCCAACCCAGTAAATCGCTGCTTACAGGATGAGTGGCCCAGTTAACGCCGAAAAACTGTTTCCCGAAAGCGCTTAAAAAGGCCGGCCGGTCATTTTGTAATTGCCTCACCATCTCATCGAACATTTCCAAAGGAACCCCATCAGGATTGCTATCATTTTTTAGCATAAAAGGAGCAATCGAGCTAACTAATACCACTTTAGAAACCCTTTCGCAATTATACTGGCTGCAATAGCGGACGACTTCTCCCCCTGCCATAGAAAATCCCACCAGGGTGACCCTTTCCAGCTCCAGCTCTTCCAAAAGCGCTCTCAGATCTTTTGCCAGGGTGGTATAATCGTAGCCGTTCCAGGGCCTATCCGATTTCCCAAATCCTCTTCTATCATAGGCAATACAACGAAATCCCTCTTCCGGAAGACGTGTGAGCTGATATTCCCACATTTCATGACTTACAGGCCAGCCGTGGATCAGCACCACAGGCTCCCCCTTCCCCAAATCTTCATAATAGATCTTTACGGGGGCTTCGCTATTTTTTTTGCTGGTAATGTATGGCATACAAAAAATTTAAATGAATGATTTTTAAATAACAGATTGACAAGCAACTCACTTTAAACAACAAAATGTCTGCCATTTTGGTTTCGCCTTATTTGTCCCGCGGAGGGGGAAATGGGAGGAATGAACACCCCAGAAAAGGAATTAATAGCAACAAAAAGATAGAGCCTGCAACCAGGGCATTATAAGCAACCAGAAAAATATATGATCACCTGGCAGGGCTATGCAGCATGAGCTGAATGATCTCCTCGGAAGTGAGGGCCTTTTGGAAGATCATCACTTCATCGATCAACCCTTTAAATACCCTTTCGGGAGCATTGGCATTGCGGCCAATATTCCAGGGCTTTTGAGAGTAATCATTTAACCTCGTCTCACCATGTGGATTCCGTGCTTCCATTCGCTTGGTAGCAACCAACCGGCCGTCGACATACAATTCCTCATTCGAAGGGCTGGTAACTCCGGCAATATGGTGCCAATGACGGTTCCAGTTCTCCGGAACCTCCGCATAAGCTTCATGTCCTTCCCATCCGCTGGTATAAAAATTGATTACCGTATTTCCGCCTTTGAGCTGCAGGCCATTCCATTCACCCTTGGAAATAATATCGGAGAAATTCTCTTCGTCCATCGGGTATATCCAGGCCATCACGGTGAGGGTAGAATTATGGCGCAACATATCCAGGTTGGAACCCGCAGGAAAATCAATATAGCTGCCGACGGAGGCATCCGTCTGTATAGCTTTCCCAAACAAACCGTCCACCCATTTCACAGGACCTTTTACGATCCCGTCATTCCCTTTGCCAGAAAGGTCCTTTACACGAGCCCCCGGCCCCTGGTCGAAATTCAGCATCAATACCGCCCCCAGACGTGCAAGCAGGGATGTATCGGGGCCGGGAGCAGCCCCCCTTCCAAGAACCCTGATGATTGCAGACGGCATATTATCGATGGTCATCCTGTGCAAACCATCCTCTTTGAAACAAACGGCAAAACGCACCTCCTGCTCTTCTCCGGGTTCCAGCACGAGTGATCGTTGTTGCGTGTTCTCTGAATCAATATAAAGTCCCGCCAGCACCCTGCCGCGGGCGCTCCCGATATTTTTGACTTTTGCACTTACCCGGAAACTGTCATTCACGAATACCAGGGAAGGGAGGGGCGTTCTGAGATCACTGTATACGAAATCAGGCCGGGTATCCCCCACAATTATCCGTTGGGGCTTTCCGCCGTTCAACGAAATGTGATGAACACCCGCACGGTACAAAATAATCCTCACAGGAATCCTTTTTGATTCACCCGCATTTACCAGGGCGTATACGGACTGAAAGGGTTTCCCATCCATCCTTATTCGCAGGGATACGCTTCCCGCGGCACGACCCGTATTGCTCACCCTTACCGAAACTTCAACAGGTGAATTGGCCTTTGCCTGGTGAGAGGAAATCTGCAACCCGCCAANNGGCGACGGTCATAGACGGCGGTGCATTTCGTAGATCGCTGGCCCATCGCTTATTCGGGGAAGCGCCCATTTCAAAGTCCAGGGTATCGCCCGCGAGGATCCTATCATGCTTGAGGCTAGGAAGGTTATAGGGCCTGCCATTCAGGCTCGCCGACTGGATATATTTATTCGCCCCGGACACCTTATGTGCCCTTATAATAAAATCTTTCCCGTTCGAAAGGCGGATCTTCACTTCGTCGAACAAGGGGCTACCGATCTCGTATAGTGGCAGTCCCGGCGTGACGGGATAAAAACCCATGGCGCTAAAGACATACCAACTGGACAGGGCGCCCAGGTCGTCATTTCCGGGAAGCCCACCCGGATCGGCGGAATAGCTGTCCTCCACGATCTTACGGGCCCATTGCTGGGTCCTCCAAGGCTCGCCCGTATAATCGAATAAATATGCATAATGAAGCGGAGGCTCATTGTCATGCACATAGTGCCCGTCTTCAAAACACTTCGTGAGCCTTTCGACGAATTTTTGCCGGCCGCCCATCAGGTTTATCAAACCGCGGACATCGTGCGGAACATACCATGTATAGGTCCATTCCGTTCCTTCACAGTAGCCGCCTTTCCCCCAGACGCCGCTGTCGGTCTTAGCACGCATGAAAGAAATGGAAGGATCATACAGATTCTCATAATTGCCGGCGCCTTTCCGCAACTCACGAATATCTTCACTGATACTATCCGGTAACAGCCGATCTCCCGTTGCACCGGACAATTGCTGGTCTCCGGTAGCCTTCTTTCCCCTGCCGCCCGTCGTCCATTCGAGGAAACGGGCGCCTGCCCAGTCATTATAAGCAAACTCCAGCGTCTGCGAGACATTATTAGTGATATTAGCCGGCACATATCCATACTGCCGGTAAGAAGCCATATCCCTTCGTGCATAAGGAGGAACCAGGAGGCTCTTACGTATGGCCTGGCGGGCTTTGTCGATATCAAAACCCCGGACTCCTTTGGTATAGCCATCCAGTATCAGCTCTACATTATGGTTTCCCAACATATTTCCGGTAGGCAGCCATCCTGTCTGATCATACCTGCTCAGCTCGGAAGCGATCATATCCCCCTCCCGAACCGGGTCCAGCAAAGTGATCAACGGATGCTCGCTCCGGTAGGTGTCCCAAGGGAACATTCCTGTATAACGCGTACGCTTTTCGCCTTGATCGGAGACGATCCCCGGCATAAACATACAATGATAGAGCGCCGTATAAAATATTTCCCGCTGCTCCTCCGTGCCGCCCTTCACATAGATCTGCCCCAATTGCTCATTCCAGATCTTCCGGCCTTTGTTGCATAGCTCTTCAAAATCCCAGCCCGGCATTTCCCGGGATAGGTTTTTCTCCGCCCCTTCATAGGAACTTGCGGAGAAACCGATCTTCAGATCGACTGTTTCACCCTCTGCAGTAGAATAATCCAGCCTTAGGGTCAGCGGGATCGAATCGGTTTTCCAGGACCCGAAAGGCTTGCTGAACCGGGCTATAAAATAATATCCATGGGTTTTCCCGGCTACCCGGCCGGCCGAAACCTCTTTTAGTTCTGCCAGGTCGGAAAGCAGGATATGAGAAAGCTTCGAAGCCGGGAAGACAAAGCGGCAATACCCAGCCCGGGCGGTAGCGGCAAAGGAGGCCCTGATCTGGTAATCGTCCAGCATTACACTATAGTAATAAGGCGTGGTCTTTTCCCGGGAATGACTAAAAGAAGAGCCTGGCGAAGCCCCACTGCGGGAAGAATCCGGCTCCGGGATATAGGCCATGACATGAAAAGTTCCCCGGGAGGACCAGCCGCTGCTGTGATTCAGAAAACTAAAGGAATGGATTTTCGTATTGGAATAAATATAAGAATCAGGGGTGATCTGAACCATTCCATAAGGCTCCAATACACCCGGAAAAGTCTCCCCATGCGATTCCCAAACTGTGCGATGACTGGATTTATCCGTCCCGATATAGGGATTCACATAATCTACGGGTTCTTTGTCCTGTGCAAGAAGGCTCCCGAATGAACAGACCAGGAGGATGGCGGGCATTGCAATCTTTACATTCATCATATAATCAGAGCCAGATAGTCATTAAATCCGGACAACAAGGATAAGCCAATAAATCGTCCACGGCAAAATTAGCCTTCTATTTTAATAAAATTATAATTCTGCCGGATTGTATATATTTATTGGCTAATGCCCAACTATTAAAAGCTACTATACTACCAACATATTAAAAGCTACTATATTATATGAAACGTTTACTTGTACAACTCGTCCTGGCGCTCTCATCCAACCTCCTTTTTCAAATTTCCAGCAATAGCCAGGGCCTGGTTCCAGCCGCAAGCAGGTTTATAAGCCTCCTTGACTCCACACAAAAAGCCCGTGCCCTTTATCCGTTCGATGTGGACGAACGGTATGGATTCCATTATTTTCCCATCGACAACCGGAAAGGTATCCCCATGGATCAGTTGAATGCAGCCCAGGCTGACGCCGCCATGGACCTGATAAAGACCTGCCTGACTGCGGAGACCGTAAAAAAGATCAAAGAGATCATGCAGTTGGAATTGGTCCTGATAGAAATAGAACACCGCAAACCCGATGACCATTTCCGTGATCCGGGCAAATACTTCCTGACGATATTCGGTATTCCCGGCGACCGGACGACCTGGGGTTGGAGGCTGGAAGGACACCATGTCTCCTTTAATTTTTCCGCCAACGATAAAAAACTGGTGGCCGGAACGCCTGGTTTCCTCGGCGCCAATCCCGCCATCGTTCAACAGGGCGCTCAAAAAGGCAAAGAAGTACTGAAAGATGAAAAAGAAATGGGGTTTTCCCTGCTCCGCAGCCTGTCGGAGGATGAATTAAAAAAAGCGATCGTCGATACAGCAGCCCCCGGGGATATCGTCACCTATATCAACAGGAAGGCGATGATAGAGCATCCTTCGGGGCTTCTTTATACCGAAATGAACAGCGCTCAGCAGCAGCAATTGCTTCAATTGGTCAGCCTGTACGTGCATCGTTTCACCAAATTATTCGCAGATAATATGCTGAAGGAAATACAGGCGGCTGGAATGGAAAACCTGCGTTTCGCCTGGATGGGCCAGATGGAATCGGGTCCCGGCCATCCCCATTACTATCGGATCCAGGGGCCTACCCTGATCATCGAATATGACAATACACAGAACAACGCCAACCATGTTCATACGGTCGTTAGAGACCTGCTGCATGACTATGGAGGAGATGCGCTGCTGGAACATTATAAGACCAGCCACCAAAACTAAATGTATTTCAAGTTATTCGCTTTTCAGTGGCATTCTTAAGCGCAATATCCTGAGGTCTAATTCACCAGTTCCAGTTCTTTCAATTCTCCGTAAATAAACGCGATCTCTTCCTTAGAGAGTCGCACACTGCCAGCTTTTGCATTTTGTATCGCCTGTTCCTTATCACGGGCGCCTACCAGGGCGATGGTGATACCGGGTTGTTCAATAGTCCAGCGGATAACGATTTGGGAAAGCAGCGCATTCTTAGATATTGCCAATGGCTTCAGCTTGTCCAGGAGATTGTCTATACGCCGGATGTTCTCCGGCTTAAAATGTTTGGTGCCGGGACGATGATCGCCGGGGGCGAAGAAATGGTCCGGCCTGATCTTGCCGGTCAGCAGTCCCCTTTGCAAAGGACTGTATGCGATGATAGACTTATTATGCTCGATACAATAAGGTACCAGCTCTTCTTCGATCGTCCTTTCCACCATGCTGTAGGGAACCTGGTTGGATGCCAGAGAAAGGGTTGTCTCCGCTTCGGCCATCCGGGCCGCCGAAAAATTGCTTACCCCGGCAGCCCGGATCTTACCCTGCTTAAGCAGTTGTGCCAATGCTTCCATGGTTTCTGCGACAGGAGTCGTGGCGTCCGGCCAATGGATCTGGTAAAGGTCGATATAG
>PLXD01000653.1 GCA_003151295.1 Chitinophagaceae bacterium
AGCTTTCCCAATCGCCTGGTATAGCCGGTGTGACTAACTCCGGCAGCAACCCAATCGAGATCGATGGCACCTCCGCTGACCTGGATTGGCCAGGCAAGCCTCCCAAACAGGTTGTCTCCATATCCGCTACCAATGTAGGATTCGATTTCCTGAAAACGATCGGCGTGCCTTTGGTGGCTGGCAGGGATTTCTCCTGCACCATGGTGGACAGCAATAGTTATATTATCAATGAATCGGCGGTCAGGCTCATGAACCTGAAAGACCCGATCGGGAAGACCGTCAATTTCTGGAACGGGGTNNGGGGAAGGCCATATCATCGGCGTTGTAAAAGACTTTCACCTGCATTCCTTACATCAATCGATCACCCCGCTCATTTTATGCCTCCAACCCAAGAGCGCCTCCCTCTTCCTGGTGAGAACGGAAAAAGGAAAAACACAGCAAGCGATTGCCAGCCTTCAAACCCTGACTCAAAAATATAACCCCGCCTATCCGTTCGAATACCATTTCCTGGACGAATTGTATGAGCAGCAATACAAAAGTGAGATGGTTGTAGGCAGCCTGGTCCGCATCTTTGCCGTGATGGCCATCCTTATCTCTTCCCTCGGTCTGTTTGGCCTCGCGACGTTTACCGCGGAACAACGGACAATGGAGATCGGGATCCGAAAAGTGCTGGGAGCTTCGGTGACCGGCATTGCGGCGCTGCTGTCAAGAGAATTTCTGAGCCTTGTCCTCATCGCCATCGTCATCGCCTCACCCATCGCCTGGTGGGCCGCAAACAATTGGTTGGGTGGATTTGCCTATCGCATACCGGTAAGCTGGCAGGTATTTGCCCTTGCGGGGTTTGCAGCCATACTGATCGCGCTGATAACCGTTAGTTCCCGGGCGATAAAAGCGGCGCTGACCAATCCGGTCGAAGCCTTGCGCAGTGAGTAAAAGAATGATTATGCGGAGATCCCGCAAGGCGGGATGAAAAGCCTTCGCTCCGAGTGAATTATTTCTTCTTTTCCACGGACACCCCTTTCCAAAGGAACAGCCATCCGGCGATAAAGAACAGGCCACCCACCGGCGTGACGATCCCGATATATTTCATCCCGGCATATTCCGTCGCCCTCATGGCAGTGAGCACATATAGGGAGCCGGAAAACAAAACAATCCCGGTAATAAAACAATTACCCGCCCGGATCATCCACTTGTTGTTGAATTTTTCGGACAGAAGAGCTACCAGGAATAAGGCGAATACATGGTAGAACTGGTAACGAACGCCCGTATCAAACACAGCCACTGCCTCGGGCGAAACGATCTCCTTTAATTTGTGTGCGGCAAAAGCGCCCAGGGCAACCGACAAAGCCCCCAGCAAAGCCGCTATCGAAAGAAAATGCCTGTTCATTCTTTTATTTTTTCGTCTTTGGATTCGTCCCTGTTTTATGTCATTCTCCATCCTCCTCCGCTCTATTCACTTTCAATCAACCTTGACCAATACACGCTGATCACCTGCTTATCAGCCCTCCCGATCACGCTCTCTGGAATCACTTCATTCATCACGTGTCGGCTCTTTCAGTAACAAAGGGATCAGCTTTTCCAGCGTGATGCTCTCTTCGTTGATCATCACATCCGCCTGCTCATAATACATCCTCCTTTCCCCGAGCTTCCGGATGATGTACAACTTGAGCTCGCCGTCTCCGATCTCCCTGATCAGCGGGCGGCTCATCCGCTCCTTCAGCAACCGCTCCTTTAACACATCGATTGAGGTGTTCAACCAGACGACCTTCCCGCTCCTCTTCATGAACTCTATGTTATTGAAGAAACAGGGAGTTCCTCCCCCGCAGGAAAGGATGAACTGCTCCCTTTCTCCCGCGATGTCTTCCAGCACCTCTTTCTCCTTGAACCGGAAATACTCTTCGCCTTTTCCAGAAAAGATCTCCGCTACGGATTTCCCCTCTTTCGCCACGATCACCGTATCCAGGTCCAGGAAAGGCAATGCCAGTTTCTCCGCCAGCAATCTGCCCCAGTGTGTCTTACCCGAACCCATAAAGCCTATCAGGAATATCTTCATGATACTATTATCTATTTAAAGGCATTCAACCCCGTTATATCCATCCCGGTGATCAGCAAATGTACATCATGGGTCCCTTCATAGGTGATGACACTCTCAATATTCATCATGTGACGCATGATGGGATATTCCCCCGAGATACCCATGCCCCCCAATATCTGCCGCGCATCCCGCGCGACCTGGGCAGCGACCTCGCACCCGTTGCGCTTAGCCATGGAGACCTGCGCCGGCGTAGCTTTGCCTTCATTCATCAGGCTCCCCAGCCTCCAGTTGAGCAACTGCCCTTTCGTGATCTCCGTGATCATCTCCGCCAGCTTTTTCTGCTGGAGCTGGAAACCCGCCACCGGCCGGCCGAACTGTACCCGCTCCTTGCCATACCGCAACGCCGTATCATAACAGTCCATCGCCGCTCCCAGCACCCCCCAGGCGATACCATAACGGGCCTTGGTAAGACAGCTCAACGGTCCCTTCAGTCCCTTTATATCAGGTAATATATTCTCCTTTGGCACTTTTACATGATCAAATACCAGTTCCCCTGTAGCGGAAGCCCTCAGGCTCCATTTCCCGTGCGTAGTCGGCGTACTGAAACCCTCCATCCCCCTTTCCAGGATCAGCCCCCTGATAATGCCCTCCTCGTCTTTGGCCCAGACCACCGCGACCTGCGCAAACGGGGCATTGCTGATCCACATCTTGCTGCCATTCAGGATGACATGGTCACCCGCATCTTTAAAATTGCTCAGCATCCCCGAGGGATCGCTCCCATGATCAGGCTCCGTCAGGCCAAAACAGCCCAGCCATTCCCCGGAAGCCAGCTTGGGCAGGTATTTTTTCCGCTGTGCCTCATTCCCGAATTCATAGATTGGGAACATGACCAGCGAACCCTGTACCGATGCTGTGGAACGCACCCCGCTATCCCCCCGCTCCAATTCCTGCATCATTAGCCCATAACTGATATAATCCAGCCCTCCGCCGCCATATTCCGGAGGGATCGTAGGGCCAAAACAGCCTAAGGATCCCAACTGTTTAACGATCTGGCTCGGAAACTCGGCTTTTTGCGCATAGTCCTCGATGATCGGGGAGATTTCCTTCTTCACATAGGCCCTCACTGAATCCCGGACCAGCTTATGCTCCTCCGTAAACAATTCATCCAGCCCGAAATAGTCGGGACTCTGAAAGTTATCAGTCTTAGAAGCCATGACAATCGTATTTAAATGTCCACTAATGTAAGAAAAAGCCCGCTACATGTCTCTTTTTTTGAATTTGTCCCCTTTAGCGAATTCCTGCCTGGCCCCTCCCCTCCCAACTCCTTAAAACCCGTTTCCGGGAATCTTTTTACTTTGGGATGCAACATTGACAAATAACTCTTGTATTTTATATAAACGACTAAAAACCACCAGACAAAAAACAAGGATTGGAATTGACCACTTCAATATACCGGGATGAATTGGTAGATCGCTGCAGACAGGGAGACGGAAGAAGCTATGCAGCATTGTACCAGAAATATTCGAAAGCCATGTACAATACCAGCTTGCGCATTGTAAACCATACCGGGGATGCGGAAGATATATTACAGGAGGCTTTTACCGATGCTTTCAGATCCCTGGACGAATTCCATCATAAAAGCACCTTCGGGGCCTGGCTGAAAAAGATCGTGATCAATAAGTCCATTAACCAATTACGCAAAAGAAAACTGGACCTGATCGACATCGAAAAAACGGTCGTCGGCCACCTGCCGGATGAAGAATCGACGGACGAGAAAGAGATCGAGCTGCGGGTAGAGGATATCAAAAAAGCCGTGAAATTGCTTCCCAATGGCTACCGGACCGTCCTCAGCCTCTATCTCTTCGAAGGGTATGACCAGGGAGAGATCGCAGAGATCCTCCGGGTGNNGGGTGTCCCATGCGACCGTCAGAACACAGTATATGCGTGCCAAACAAAAATTATTAGGGATCATAAAACAAGGAGAATTATCATGAGTAATCGCCTGGAACAGTTCATCCGCGACAATCGCGAAGACTTCGACAGTGAAGAACCCGGAAAAAAGGTTTGGGAGAATATCCGTTACCCTGAGTCACCCGTCCGAAAACGGCCGCCTTCGATCTTCCGCCTACAAGCAACCCGCTGGAGCGCCGCAGCAGCCCTGGCCTTCCTCATCGCCGGAGCAACCTGGTATTTCATCCGGCAAAAAGCAGGAAGCACGGGACCGGTTATGGCCATGACTCCCTCCGTCGACACGGCTTTCCGCAAACCGGCACAACCGTTGCCCGGCACAAAGGAAACTCCCGGACCAAAGAACGGGAACGCCAACAAGGATTCAGCTACTCTTCCCTCTTTCAGGGAACTGCCACCACCAGTAACCGCAACAAAAAAACAAACGAAGATTGACACCCGGTCCACCGAAGAGACGAACACCATCGAATCAGATTACCGGGAAGAAATGTTTCATTATGCGAAACTCGTAGAACTCAAACACAAAGAACTAAAACATATAGAAAAAGACGAGCCACTGCTCTATAAACAATTTGCCGGCGATGTAAACAAACTGGACAGCGTGTATCATTCCCTGGAAAAAAAGTTGACAACTAATCCCAACAGGGAACAACTGCTCGAAGCGATGCTTCAGAATCTCCAACTGCAGATGGGGCTGCTGAATCATCAACTGAAGATCATCCGACAAATTAATCATTCAAAAAAAACAGCGTATGAAAATGCATATAAATCGACTTAGGCCCTTTTTCTTCTTACTAATCTCCTGCCTGCCGCTGAAAGGACTTGCGACCGGAGACGATGATGTGGAAAAGAAAAAGACGATCAGTAAATCCTACACGGTCACCCCCGAAGAGAAATTGAAGATCGAAAACTCCTTTGGCGACGTGGTCATCAGTACTTGGGACAAACCGGAAATAAAGGTGGATGTCGAGATCCTGGTCAAAAGTTCCACGGAAGAAAGAGCCCAGGACCTACTCGACGAAATCGATGTGAAGGAGAACCACGACGGGAACCTGATCTCTTATAAGACCGATGTCGGCAACATGGGTAACGACTCTCGTAAAAACAAAAATGTCAACAAGACCTTTCATATCGACTACAAAGTCTATATGCCTTCCGCCAATCGCCTGCAACTCGAAAACAGCTTCGGAAAAATCATCCTGCCTGATTTCAACGGAGAAGTGAATCTCACCAGCAAATTCGGGAGCCTCACCACCGGTCGGCTTTTGCATGTAGACGTCATCGACGTAGAATTCGGCACTGCATCGATCGGCCAGGTCACGAACGGAAAAGTCACGTTCAAGTTCGACACCGAATCGACCATCGGAAAGATCAATGGCAGCGTAAAGCTCAACAGTGAATTTTCCAGCCGGGTTCAATTCGTCGTGGATGACGACATCGAAGAGCTGCTTATTAATGAATCTTATTCCACGCTCCGAATGGTAGTAGATAAGGAATTCTCAGCCGGTTTTGAAATCCATACCAGCTTCGGCCAATTCCGGAACGAAACCGGTTTTGCCATAGGAGAAAAGAAGGACCCGGATAATGACATTGGACCCCGCTTTGACAAGGATTATACGGGCAAATCAGGCGATGGAAAGGCCCATATAAAGATCAAAAGCAGCTTTGGCACCGTTAAGCTGACACATGTTTATGAAAATTCCGGAAAAAAAGAAGACAAAGAGGATAAGGACGACGATAAGGATGATGACAAAGATGATAATAAAGATCAAAAGGCTGGGAAAGAACCTGCCTGAGTCCCTCCGGTTTCGCCCGCATCCCCGCTCAACTGCTTCTGAGCCAGGATCCAATACTTCCAAATATTTCTAAATATTTCCCGAAATAGCAGGTGATCGGTTCACCTGCTATTTTATTTATATTGCAGGTAAACAAAGACGATGGCAAGCCTTTCTGAAAATACATTCGAACCGACCCTGGCATTTGCTCAGCAGAAAGATCAAGAGGACCCTTTGCGGGCCTTCCGCTCTCCAGCACCCCTATACAACTCTTTCGAAGAGGTCTATCTCTTTTATCGTATCTTAATTGAACTATAGTATATGATCCCAGGTAAGCCCCCAGGCAATCCCACAAAGAATCCAACCGCTGCCAATTGGTTTATAAAACTAGCAGGCAACCTCACCCTCCAGGTGGCAGTGGCCTTGATAGCCGCCGTGTTATTGGGGTGTTTTTCCCCCACTGTGGCAGTGAGAATGGAAAAGTTGGGTATATGGTTTATTGACATTGTAAAAGTCTTTATCCCCTTTATCATCTTTTTTACCATCGTATCGGGGATCAGCGGCATGAGTAACCTGAAAAAGGTCGGTAGGATCGGCGTGAAATCCCTGCTCTACTTTGAAGTCGTAACGACCCTCTCCCTGGCTATTGGGATCCTTCTCGCCCATTTCATTCAACCCGGCAGGGTCGACAAAGCAGGACTGACTATACAAGATCCATCGAAATATACAAAACAGGGCGCTACCGGTTTCGACTGGAAAGCGTTCTTCCTGACCAACCTGACCCTACAGGTACTCGTGCTCGCCATTATCGTAGGGATCATCGTCAGCCTGAGTGCCCGCCGCGAAAAGATCCTCTCCTATCTCGAACCCGCCACCAAATTCGTTTTCGGAGCGCTGAAATATGTTATGCGCCTCGCTCCTCTGGGCGCATTCGGCGGCATGGCCTATACGATTGGTAAATTCGGCATCCGAACCCTGGTACCCCTCGGCAAGCTCATGCTCACGATGTACGGCACGATGGCCGTCTTCATATTTGTTATACTGGGCCTGATCCTCCGCTACTATCGTCTCAGCATCTGGAAATACCTGAAAAATATACGGGAAGAGATCCTGATCGTTTTGGGCACCTCGTCCTCGGAAGCAGCGCTCCCTTCCCTGATGGATAAACTGGAAAAGATGGGTTGCAGCAAGTCCGTTGTAGGACTGGTCGTGCCCACCGGTTATTCTTTCAACCTGGACGGCACTTCGATTTATCTATCGATGTCCGTTATTTTTCTGGCCCAGCTCTACAACGTGCATCTCTCGCCCGGCGAATTAGCGACGATCCTGGGCATACTCATGATGACCTCCAAAGGAGCGGNNAATCGTCCTCGCAACCACATTGACCGCTATCCAAAAGATACCGGTAGAGGGACTGGCCTTCCTGCTGGCCATCGACAAATTCATGAGCGAAGCCCGCGCCATCACGAATATCATAGGCAATGGAGTAGCGACCCTGGTCATCGCTAAAAGCGAAGAGGACTTTACCGCTAATCCGGCTTTTAATATCTCAACCTCAAAAGAAGCCGCCAGGCAATCCTTTCAATAATGGAACTATTTTTGTTATGGGGTATTTAGATTTAATCAACTAATTTTAGAAAAAATGAATACCAACCGTCTATCAGAAACATTGCGGACCAGCTTAAACGCACAAATGACCAAAGAAGCGCACGCATCGCAGATTTATCTCTCCTATGCTTCATGGGCTGATAGTGAAGGTTATGGAGGCATTGCCAACTTCCTGTTCCGGCATGCTCAGGAAGAGCGCAACCACATGATGAAGTTCCTGGAATACATCCTGGAACGTGGAGCAAAGGTGAAAATCGATGCTATTCCCGCACCGCCCGATGAGCCAACGGGTGTCCAGGATTGTTTTGAAAAAGTCTTCACCCAGGAGCTTGATAATACAAAATGGGTTTATAAGCTGGTGAAGCAAAGTTTTGAAGAAGAAGACTGGC
>PLXD01000546.1 GCA_003151295.1 Chitinophagaceae bacterium
TCAAGGCCATCGGGAGCATCCCTTCCATCACTCTTAAAAGAGGGCTGTCGACAGCAGAACAATCGGATGCTTTGCAGAAGGGTCAGCTCACCGCCATTCTGAAGATCATACCGGATGGAGGCATATCGCCCATCCCTCATTATACCATTCACCTGGAGACGGCAGGCTCTTCTCCCGGAAGCCTGGAGCTACTACAAACCCTTCTGCAGGAGGCCGTCCACAAAATCGACCAAAAGATCTTCCCCCGCAATCCTTCCATAGCGACCTTTTCAGTGACCCAAACACCGGGGCGTATCTACCGGCAAATCGACTTTATCCTGCCCGGTCAATTGGGTTTCTCCCTGCTTATGGCAGGGGTATTCGGTTCTTCTTTCCTGCTGTTCAGCCTGCGTCAAAGCTTGGTATTGAAGCGCCTGAGGGCCACCCCTGTCCGGCGTCGTTCCATTATTGCAGGGGAAATGCTGAGCCGCCTGTTTTTTCATTTGATCGGCTTTATCCTCATGGTGGCCCTGGGCTATTTTATCTTTCAGTTCACCCTGGTGAATGGCCTGGCTACCTTCCTGGAGATGCTGATCTTCTCTCTTTTCGGGCTAAGCATTTTTATGGGCATCGGCTTTATCATCAGCGGGGTCATACATAACGAAAGTTCCATCGCGCCCGTAGCAAATACCGTGGTACTACCCCAGATCCTGCTATGCGGGCTATTCTTTCCCATTGAAAGCTACCCGCATTGGCTGCAGGGATTCTGTAACCTGCTGCCCCTGACTTTGTTTGTGGACGGACTTCGAAATATTGCTTTTGAAGGAGCTCATATATGGCAAATGCCATTAAAGGTGACAGGGCTGATCCTCTGGACATTGGTGATCGGTCTGTTGTCTGTGAAGACATTTAAATGGGAATAATTCCTGATTCCCGTTAAATAATTTATCCTCCGCGCAACCCTTAAACAGGGTCTTCCGTTTGTATTCATATTACCCGCCCCCAATATCCCTCCGTAGTAATCGAAAATATTCTCAAGGTTTTTAACTGTGTATTTATGAAAAAAGTCCTAGCTATCCTTCTATCCATGCATGGTTGCTTATGCCTGGTAGCGCAACAAAATCTCGGAATACGAAATAGTAACTATGCCGGCATCCAAGGCGCTCTTCTCAATCCTTCTTCCATAGCCGATTCAAAACTGAAATGGGACGTGAATATTTTATCCGTGGATGAGGTTTTTGCCAATACCTTTTTGTATGCACCCAAAAGTTCCCTGTCATTTTTCGGGATTAAAAAAATCATCGATGGCAGCATCCATGAAAATCTCTTCTACACCCGTTTCGACCCTCAAAATCCGAATAAGCTATATAATGTAAGTTTTTCCACGGAGGTGCTTGGTCCTTCCTTTTTTATGAAGATCGCCAAAAAACATTCGATCGGTTTTACAATTGCGGGAAGAGCCTATGCGAACATCAAGGATATTTCCGGCAATATGGCGCAGAACGCCTTTGACTATTTATTGGGGAAGGATCTGTGGAATACGACCCTTCACGATAATACGGCCAGGTTGAACGCGATGGGTTGGCTGGAATATGGGTTGCACTACGCTACCGTGATCTATAGCAACAGCAGGAATGAATTAAAGGCAGGCGTAAGCCTGAATTATTTGCAGGGGCTCGGCGCCGCGTATGTTAAGAACACCAATCTGAACTATAAGATCGTCGATACGACCCATATCCTTTTTACCAATTCTTCCGTCGACTACGGCAGGACCGATATAGACGACTTCAAAAACCATTATGATTTGACCCATGGGCATGGTTTTGGCGCGGATATCGGGTTCACTTACGTTCATCTCAAGGATCAGGTCAGTAATAATACCGCAACGGCTGGCCGGATACAGGCCGACCCGGACAATAACAACTACCTCTATAGGATCGGCATTTCCCTGATCGATATCGGCGCTATTAAATTCAACAAGAATACGGGCTCCTATCATCTTCAGGCAGCCGCAGCCGATTTCTCGGACTGGCACCAATCGAAATTTACCGGCAATACCCAACTGGATCAAACCCTGAGCGCCGTCTTATACAACGGCGATTCTGCAAAATCCATGACGGGGAACGATTTTCATATGGCCATGCCGACCGCCCTCAGCATACAGGCAGATTGGAATGTCTGCAAAAATTTCTTCGCCGATGTGACGATCGTTAAAGGATTCGGCCATGGGAATAATATCGGTGTGACAAGGCCGGATGTATATTCACTGACGCCGCGCTACGAAACAAAATGGCTCGAAGTGAGCATGCCGATGTCCCTTATATATTATGGTCACTTGCAACCACGTGTCGGCCTGGCGGCAAGAGCCGGTTACTTCTTCATCGGGGGGGATGCACCGGGAAGCCTGCTGAAATTAAATGATCTGACGGGTGTGGATTTCTACGCCGGCCTGCACTACTTTATCGCAGAAAAACCGAAAAAGACCCAATCAAACCTATAATAATCATCCATTAAAATCATCTATAAAAATAAGAGGGTATGAAATGCAAGCAATTCATAGTAAGGTCGGTAATCATTGCAGGATTGACCTTAGCAGGCAATTGGACTGCGGATACAGCAAATGCCAAGGTCGAATTTAGTGTTAAAGGGCCTTTTGGAACCGTACATGGCAGTTTCTCCGGGTTAAAGGCAATCATCCAGTTCGACGAAAAGGATCTTCCCGGCAGCTCTTTTACGGCAAGTATCGACGCAAAGACGGTGAGCTCCGGTATAGGCTTTCGCAATAGCCATCTCCGAAATGAGGAACAATGGTTCAATACGAATAAATATCCCGAGATCGCCTTCCATTCCAGGAAAATTGAAAAGTCCGGCGGAGACTATAAAGCGATGGGTGATCTAACCATAAAAGGGAATACTAAACCCGCAGAGATCGCCTTTACTTTTACTCATAATGGGGCGACCGGTGCTTTTAAAGGGCATTTCACGATAAAGCGGGAAGATTATAACCTGGGCAAGGAAGGCGGTTCCGTTGGAAGTATAGTAACCATCGATCTCGAAGTGCCCGTCAAAAAATAGCAGCCATGGGTTACAGCTGCCTGACCAATTTGTCGTACATCAGGCGAAGGGATCTCGCATTGATCCAATAAAATACCCCTTGGACGCGAAGCCATAAAAATAGCGTTGATTAACACTAGCACTAATTTGTAAGGACAAAAATGACTTTATATATGATTTTAATCATGTGTAAGTCTCTGCAGAAAGCTTATCTTAGCCCACTAAGTTTCTGATTTGTATGGAGATTGGTCCCACACACCTGGATGAGGCTGCTATAATTGAACGATTGCAAAAAGGTGACAGAACGGCTTTTGAATGGCTCTTCAAGCACAAATATGCCACTCTTTGCTTTTACGCTACTAAAATACTTGGCAATACGCTGCAATCCGAAGAGATTGTTTCAGATGCATTTGCAGATATATGGCAAAAGAGGAATCAGATTTCCTTTAATTCCTCAATAACAGCGTATTTGTTTACAACAGTGCATAATAAATGTATCAACCACCTTAAGCACTTTAAGGTAAGTTCAGCTTACGCGAAGCATATCCTGGCGACCCGGGAGATCTTCAATATTGCTGAAATACCAGACCGGATTTTTGACGAAAAGGCTATTATGTGCGAAATAGAAAGGGCTATTCAAAGCCTTCCGGAAAAGTGCAGGGAGATTTTCCGCCTGAGCCGTTATGAAAATAAAAAATACCGTGAAATAGCAGAAATCCTTCAGATTTCTCCAAAAACCGTCGAATCCCAGATGTCCCTCGCCCTGGAGAAGTTACGCAAAAGCCTAAAGCATCTGATGCTATGGCTTTTCTGATCTCAGCAAAATCAATTTCATTTAGGGGTAAAATCGAACTTAGGTGTCAACTATATAATACCATCTTATGAGTGAAGATATTAAGTTAGCACTTGTCAACTATATTGTCGGGAATATTGACGACAAAACCAAAGCCAGGATAGAGCAATGGATTGAAGAAAATCCTGAGAATATGCAGTTCTATATTGAGCTTCAGGAAGCATGGAATGCTACTTTATTTCTTCAAAATAGCGGAAAAACATCTGTTGAAGATGCTTATAAGTTACTTGAATCGAAATTGGCCCTCCAAAAAAGACTGCCGTTCATGAGGAGATCCGTTCTGTATGCTGCGGCGGCGGTGGTGGCTGTCATCCTGACCGGAATTGCTACCTATCGATTCGCAGTGACCAAAAAAACCGAAGGGCCGTCCTATGTTAAATCCGTATATGTTCCCGCCGGCAATAAGCAAAAGCTGGTCTTAAAAGACAGTACGGTTGTCTGGCTGAATTCCGGGAGTGTCCTGGAGTTAAGCAGCGGCTTTGGAATTACTACCAGGACCGTATACCTTGAAGGAGAAGGCTATTTCGAAGTGAAATCTGACAGGAATCCAGCGTTCGTGGTTCAAACAAAGGATTATACCATCCGCGATATCGGGACCATCTTTAATATCAATACGTATTCTGCAGATGCCAGGTTTGAAGCTGCGGTCATAGAAGGCGAGATTTCAATCGAAGGCAAATTCCCGCAAGCTGAAAAAAGGAGTAAAATATTCCTAAAGAGGAATGATGTTTTAAAGATAAGCAAACTAAGCGCTTTCCCGGATAAAACGGCGACTAATCCCATAGCAACCGATTCCACCTTTGTACAGATCGTCAAGGCTCAGAACATACATAACTACGCAGGATGGAAAGACGATTTGTTGATTTTTGACGAAGAGACCTTCAGGGATATTGCAAAAAAGCTGGAAAGGAAGTATAAGGTTGTCATACTCATCCAGGACGAAAAAATTGCCGGTTATCGCTATTCGGGGAGTTTTAATAACGTGTCGAACATCCAGGGTATTGTGGACATTTTAAAGGAAACTACGCCCGCTAATTATATGATCGCAGGGGATACTATTACGATAGAATCGAAAAAGTAACCGATAGGAATGATATAATTAAAACATAACCAACAACTTATGAATAGCACATGAGAACAAAAAAGCCGGAGATGCGCTAACATCCCCGGCCATTTCATAAATCAAAACTCCCGTGCGAAGGGAAATTATTAACTACAAAACATTACAAATGTATGAAATATTTTAAAGGCAAGGTATTGCCTCAGAACTGCTGTTATGAGAAAATATTACGAATCATGAAAATTACTGCCGTATTGATGTTTGCTGCCATATTTCAAACGAGTGCGAATGGATTCTCTCAGTCGACTTTTACCATCAACAAAACAACCGCTTCCGTAAAGAAAATTATCAGGGAATTCGAAAATCAGAGCGACTATTCTTTTTTTTACAGGCAGGATCAATTGGATGTAAATAAAATAATAACGATAACAGTTAAAAATGTCTCAGTAGACAGCTTAATGAAAGAAGTATTGGTTGGCCAAGCCCTGACTTTTAAGGTTATCGGAAAAGTGATTGTAATAAAACCATTGAACGAAAATGTTGCGGAAGAGAGCGCTAACGGGATACTTGTTACAGGAACTGTATTTTCTTTGGCAGGAAATAAACCCCTCGCTGGCATAACAGTCAGGGAAAAAAATACAGGCAATGCAACGGTTTCGGATGCCAACGGGAACTTTAAAATTAAAATAACGGATAATTCTTCCATACTTATTTTTCAGGCCGTAAATTATAAAGAAACAGAAATAAAAGTAGGGGACAACCAGGTAATCAATGTTTATTTAGAAGAAGAAGTAAGAACATTGGATCAGGTTGTAGTAGTAGGCTATGGCACGCAAAAGAAGAAAGATTTAACCGGGGCAGTTGCTATTATTGATTCAAAGGCATTAGAAGACCGGCCCAATACTCAGTTTGGTAATTCTATTGAAGGTAAGGCTGCCGGTGTGCAGGTAGTAAGGCCTTCAGGGCAGCCGGATGCCGGTTTCTCTATTATCGTTCGCGGTGTGTCTTCCATTACATCGGAGAGTGACCCCATATATATCGTGGATGGGGTACAAACATTTAATACCAGTGAAATAAACCCGGCAGATATTGAAAGCATCTCTATCTTAAAAGATGCTTCATCTGCTGCCATTTACGGTAGCAGTGGTGCAAATGGTGTAGTGCTGATCACAACCAAACATGGCAAGAACGGCAAGACAAAAGTGAACTTCAGTACATCCCTTACTTCATCTCAGCCATGGAAAAAAGAGCCTGTCTTAAATGCTACACAGTATGAAGCACTGATGAATGAAATGGGGATTGGGATCAATTGGACCAAATACACTGCCAATACCAATTGGCAGAACCTGGTTTTCAGAAATGCGTTGACACAGAATTATGATCTTTCGGTTTCAGGCGGCGATGCGAATACCCAGTATTATATGTCAGGATCTTTGGTGGATCAACAGGGTATGGTAATAAACAGTAGTGTAAAGAGGGTTACTTTTAATTTAAGTCTGGATCATAAAGTAAATGATTTTTTGAAAATTGGGACTAATATATCTTACGACAAATGGAGCGATGTTCATATTCTTGAAAACGACAGAAATGGGGTAATCGCGAGGTTGTTGACCACGACCCCCATCATTGGTATATGGAATTCCACTTATCCGTACCAATATGCTACCAGCCCCGTTGCACCGGTAGACGTTGAAAATCCCGTGGCTGCTGCTTATCAACCTCAAAATCTATTGGTGAATAACAGGCTTCACGGGCATGCATATGCAGAGATCAGCTTTTTACCGGAACTGAAATTCAAAAGTTTGGTGGGGATAGAACACTATAACAGTGTTGCTACATCTTATCAAAATTCGGTTCAAACCATTTATGGACGGGCCATGAATGGTATTGCTACAGAAGATGATAAAAATTATGATTATTGGGTGTCTGAAAATACGTTGAACTATACCAGGAAAATTAAAGACCACAGTTTTAGTGTATTGGCCGGATTTGTTGCATCCAGGATCAATAGTCGTGAAAATTATATGTCCGCCACCGGTTTTGGGGGAAACGATGCTGTTCAAACCGTTAGTGCAGGGACCGTTTTCCCGTTACCACCCCAGATCAGCATTGTTCAGGAATCAAAGGCTTCCTTTATCGGCAGAATCACTTACAGCTATAAAGACAAATACTTATTAACCTCCAATATCAGAAAAGACGGCTCAGGGCAATTCGCGGAACAGAACAGGTGGCAGACCTTCCCTTCGTTTTCTCTTGGTTGGAGACTTTCGCAGGAAGACTTTTTAAAATCGGCAACATGGATCAATGACCTGAAAATCAGAGGAGGCTGGGGACTGGTTGGTAATGATAATGCCGCTCCCTATGCCCATTATGGATTAATTTCTGTAATTTCTTCTTATGCAATTGGTGGTGTTGTTACAAATGGTTATTCTCCTTCTACCCAGCAAAATAATGATCTTAAATGGGAAGTTACCGGGCAAACAAATATTGGTTTCGATATGACCATGTTCAATAACAGGGTAACGGTCACTTCTGTATATTATGACAAAAAAACAACGGGCCTTTTATTGCAAGTTCCTATTCCTGGCAGTGTCGGGATACCGGGTAATGTAGCATTAGAAAATGCCGGAAGTATTGAAAACAAAGGATTTGAATTTCAAATAGGCACAAAAAACATCGTAAAAAAAGATTTTGAATGGAGCAGTGATTTCAATATTTATTTCAATACAGGAAAAGTGTTGAATATTGTAGGTACTACCGTTTATAGCGGTCAGATATCTCCTTCAAACAATTACTATACTGCTATTGTTAAAGCAGGCTTACCATTGGGGTCTTTTTATGGAAAATATTCATTTGGCGTAAATCCTCTCACCGGGATGATCGGTTACCTGCAGCAAAAGGGTGGCGGCGGAGATAGTCTTGGTGTTATCGGTCATGCCAGTCCAAAATATTCTTATGGATTTACCAATACATTCAGGTACAAAAATCTCACATTGAATATTTTCTTACAGGGTGTTCAGGGAAACCAGATATTGAATGGAACCAGAATACTTTCAGAAGCAATGAGCATTGGAGAGAACCAGTCGGCAGCAGTATTGAAAAGATGGGAACAGCCAGGAGATATTACCAATATACCTAAATCAACTTTGAATGATCTTACCAATGTATATCCTTCCACCAGGTTTATTGAAGACGGATCCTATTTAAGGGTTAAATCGGTTACTTTGTCTTACAACATTCCCCAGTCTGCCATCAGTAAAATAAGGGTCAGTAGATGCTCTGTTTATGCTACTGCAGAAAACCTGCTGACATTTACCAAGTATTCAGGATTTGATCCGGAGGTAAGTGCCTTTAGTAACGCCAGTCCCAGTCAGGCCAACTCCAATACCGATAAAAATACGGCACCGGGTGTAGATTTTGGAACCTATCCTCAATCCAGGGATATTATTGTTGGATTGAAACTCACATTCTAAAGTATAAAAATCAGGAAAAATGAAAAAGAGAATGGTATATATATATTGCTGCCTGGTATTTATAGTAGCAGTATCATGCAATAAGTTTTTGAACGATACCCCCAAGTCTTCCTTAACTACAGGCAATGCCTATATTACTTCAGCTGATATTGAAAATGACCTGGCAGGCTGTTATAATATTTTTTATGTAGATTATTACCAATGGCAAAACGTATTAATGAGCGATTTGGTTGCAGATAATTCCTATTTAGGCGGTGGTGGCGATGCCGGATTTATTAATTTGGGGCAATTTACTGAAGATCCCAGCAATCCAAATATGGAAACGACGTGGAGTCAATTATACCAGGGAATAGCACGTTGCAACCTATTATTAGACAATATCGGGGCAGTAACAGATCCTTCATTAACACAGGCACGCAAGACACAGATCATTGGGGAAGCCAGTTTCTTAAGGGCTTTACATTATTATAATCTCGTAAAAACCTGGGGCGGTGTGCCAATAGAATTATTGTCTAATTCTGTTGACCCTGCCGTCACCAGGAAACCAAGATCGGCTGATACCGCCGTTTACAATCAAATAAATACAGACCTGCAAACTGCTTTAACCGACTTGCCGGATACTTATGGATCAGACGCTTCTATAAACACCGTGAGGGCCACNNAATGCGCTGTTGGCAAAAATATGGGCCCAAAGGAGCGATAGGGATTATAATAAAGTGCTTAGTTATTGCAATGCAGTTATCAATAGCCCCGCAGGATATGCTTTGATGCCCAACTACGCAAACCTCTTCGATGCCTCCAACTATTACAATACCGAAGCCATCATGCTGATTAATTTTATAGCCGGTGGCCCGGATGCAAACTGGGGCATAGAATTGTTCCTCGCTCCTTCAGATGGATGGCAAAAATATTGCGTTCCTTCTCACGACCTGGTAAATGCCTATATTGCTGCAGGGGACACAACCAGGGAAAATGCAACTATCGTATTCTGGAACACAGATGGCAATGGCAACCCGATTGCGTGGCCAGATGCGAATTGGAATCCTTGCCAGAATCCTGCAATTGCTATCCCTTTCAATTACAAGCAAAAACATCCAAATGGTTGGTCAAGCAGCGATGACTATTATATTTTGCGCCTCGCTGATATTATTTTACTGAGATCCGAAGCGGAAAACGCATTGGGGCAAACCGCTGCGGCAGCCGCAGATGTAAATCAGGTGAGGGCACGCGTGCACCTTGCACCTATATCAGCGGCCCTTTCCCAGGCTGATATGCTGAGCGCTATATTAAATGAAAGAAGGCTTGAGCTTGCATTTGAAGCACAACGATGGGATGACCTGAGAAGAACAGGCCAGGCAGTAACATTTATTCAGGGATTAAATGAGAATACCTATACCTGTAATAATAATGTGCCAAGTTCTCCTACTAAAATCGTTTATAATATAGATCAGAACCATTTGTTAATGCCAATTCCTCAGGTGGAATTGCAAAACGACCCTAATTTAACCCAGAATCCCGGCTATTGATATGAAATGCATTAAAAACAGCCTCAATTATATTGCGGTCAGTGCTTCAGCCCTGGTTATTTCAATGCTGCTTTTGGGATGTAAAAAAGCAGACTATTCCCAGGATTCTTTGGTAGCAAACATAGATTCGGGTTCTCAAAAACAGCCTGCTCTTTCGGGCAGGCTTGTTTTCCACAGTTATTCCTGTTATAGCTGCAACGATTCACAGCTCTTTATTTATGACTTTACAACCGGGGTACTTAAGGAGATAAGCAACAACTGGGCGATGAATAACTGCATGAATGCCGATTTTTCGCCCGACGGCAAGAAGATCGTTTTCATGGGAACGATGGCCGGGACAGGCAATTGGGATGTATTTTTGTGGAATGTAGATTCTGTTTCACAACCAGTGGATCTCACGGCAGCACTGGGATCTTCCTCCAGGGATGAGGACCCGAAATTTTCCAACAGCGGCGAAAGGATCGTATTTAAACACAATGGACATCTGTTGGAAATGGATCTGGCGGGTAATATTACAAGGACCATTACATCAGGCACCGGAGAAGAATCCATGCCGTATTATAATTACAACGATTCTCTGATCCTTTATGCAGAAGGGGCAGGAGCCTCATCGGATATTTATATGGTTGAAACGGATGGGACAATCACAAAGACCGATGCTTCCTTGCCGGGCATACAGGAGTATTATCCGATTTCCAGGGACAGCCTCAGCTTCTTTTACACCGCCTGGCCCAGCGTTACCAATCTTAATGATCAGATATACCTGGGATATTTTGAAACAAACAAGGCTCCGGAGTATATGCCTTTCAACCAACCCATAGCAAATTATTCCGATCCTTATCCATGCGGGACCGGGAATGTTTTTCTGTCATCGACAAAGTCCGATTCCAGGGGCGGATATGACCTGTACGTAGCGGATATAAATACAGGCAATATTTGGTCTTTGTCTGTGTACAATTCATCTATCAATTCCGTCAATGACGAGTTGGGCTCCTGTTATTCATCAAAATAGTTTAATACTTTTTTTCATCAAGTATTATCTGAATTTCATCTGCCTTGACAAAATAACCACAATAATAACTACTTCTGATTTTTTTAACGATAGTACTTTTGCCACTACCATTAGGCCCTGCAAGGATGCGCAGCCTTTTACTTCTTTCTGGCATGTAAAACCCCTGATTTTATATGCCAGAAAAACATTTTTTCCGTAAGACCTTCAGCAACTACTTCAATCCGGCCATCAGAAT
Source organism: Chitinophagaceae bacterium (assembly GCA_003151295.1). Taxonomy (GTDB): domain Bacteria; phylum Bacteroidota; class Bacteroidia; order Chitinophagales; family Chitinophagaceae; genus Puia. The sequence goes on from PLXD01000546.1 coordinate 11,193, forward strand.
ATTGTTTAAGTATCTGGCCATTTTTTGCAAAAACCTTTGGTATACCAACAGCTTTTGCTTCGGAGGCTGCTGCTTGTCCAGCTTCGCGAACTAATTTTTGAATTTCGACGGAACCAGCAGGGCTTGTTTCAATTTCGGAAAAATCGTATGTGGCCTTATTTTTTCTGAAAAATCCAAATATTCTTCCGGGCCATTGAACTATCCTATATATTGCCCAAGCGCCTGTTTTACCATTAGCTAAAGAAACATGGCTATTTCCATTAGAAGATTTCATGCTACTAAGGTACTAATATTAATACTAAATTTATTACTAAAACTTAGCTTGCAAGCTACTGCCCAGGTTACCCGTAATCGTCGTTGCCGCTCCATGCAGGAGCGCAGTCGTTGGGCCGCCCCCGATGGCAGCAGCCAGGGAACTCAGCAGGTCCGTCACCAGCGTCGTGCCGCCGCTCCTATTGACCACGGGATCCTGGTAATAATAAAGGGTCTGGGCGGTGATCTGATCTCCTCCCATCACCTTGAGCAGGGTATTGGGTCCAATCCTGCTGCTGGCCAGGTTCCCCACCTGGCTGACATAGCTCCCGATAGTGCTGTTCTGCCAGCCGCCACCCGAACTTTCCCCGGGAATCGTACTGACAGGGAACCGGGCCTTCACTTCATTATCCGCCGTGGGCACCCCGCTGGCATCGACCTGGCCGAATAAGGGCTCCTCATTGGCGGCCCGGGCCGTCTCCATCGTACAGGTATTGCTGCCCAGGTCGGTCTCCTCCGTCAGCATCATCCGCACATTGCCCTGGTAGTCCCGGATCGAATAGTCATAAGTGCCCCGCAAGCTGCCAGGCAGGTCCATATTGCCGTCGATGGTCAGCAGGTCATAGGAATTATTCTGGCTCACCGGCCACACCACCCGGATACGGCCTTCTTCGAAATTGATGAATTGCTGTTGCTCGGCGGCGCCGCCTATCGATTGGTAGACATATGCGTTGATATAGGTTGTGGTGGTCGTTACTGTACTGCCATCCGGCGTAAATATTTTTTGGAGCTTATTCCCATCAGCATCATATACGATCTGGAGTGTTCCCTTACCGGGAATGTGTACTTGCTCCGGCTTGTCCAGGTAGTTATAGCTGATGCCTTGGGTTCCTGCTGCACCACCGCCGAGGCTTTGCACACCTTTATTGAGGTCGACGATCACATTTCCATTATCGTCATATACATAGTCGGGCGTCCCGGCGGCATTGCTGCAACATCGTCAGCAGATTACCGTTCAGATCGTACGTGATCTGTCCGCTCGTTCCCGTCACCGAGAAATCCATCGTGGCATTGCTCCAGCCATCCCCCGGGTTCTGTTTTTCGCCATACAGGGCATTGATCAGCCGGCCTGCATTGTCATAGCTGAAATCATATTTACGCTGCGCATCGTCACCTTGCGTCGACCAGAGCGTGCCCGTAACATGGCCGTCCAATTGCGCGTTCGTAAACACTCCGTCCTTATTTTCAAAGCCCAGGTATAATCCGAAGAAACTGCCCCATTTATCGTATTTACCGGGCGTCTTCCGTGCATAGTCCTTATTGATCCCGGTGATCTGGTTATGAATATTATAACTATAAGCCAGGGATTCCAGCTCCGTCTTACCCGTACCCGTGTAGCCCGGGTCCAGGTGCTTGGTTTGCAGCCGGCCCACATCGGGTGTTAGCTCATATATCGGTCAAGATCCGAAAGTTGAAGTTAGCTGATACCGCCGGGTTGATGTAGGGCATTGTAGTGAAATGCAGCATGAAATTGTATACGGCCTGGGCGATCGGGTATTTTTCCGGGGCTACCAATAGTGGCGTTTGGGGGGCATCCTTTGGCTTTTAACAGGTTCGTTTCACCATTTCCAAATCACGAATTAAATCGCTAAATTTGTTTCGAATCTGTCGTCCGGCTTGTGGAAGCTAAAAATATTTCCTTCTTAAAACCTTAATATTATGTCAGACATTCTGCACCTGATTATAAAGAAAGACTACGCGGCCTCACTGATCGAACACCTTCAGAAGGAAAACGCCATTGAAATCGTAGAAGAAGACACCCCGGAAATACCTGACTGGCAAAAGGAAGCCGTTCGAAAAACGCTTGAGGAAGTCAGGCAACACCCCGAACAATTACAACCCTGGGATATTGTTAAACAGAAATACAAGCGTCCCTGATGTCCCATCCTATTGTCTTGTCTTCAGATGCCGCCCAAGATATAGACAAAGCATTCGAATACTATAATAGCCGCTCTTATGGTCTGGGTTTTGAGTTTATTGATACCTTGGACGCTTATTTTAAAAAAATCAGCTCTTTGCCTACTGCTTCAGCCATTCGGTTTGATAATGTCCGGGTTAAACCTATAGACACTTTTCCCTACAACAAATGCTTGCCGGATGATCTCTTACAGCACGTTCCCAGATCCACCAAACACGGATGGCTTCATAAAGACCAGGCTTCCCTGTTCGGTTACGAGTGGTATCGTCAAAATCAGCAGACCTTTGATACCGAGCAACCTCCACAAACTTTATGCAACTAATCGTTCGGATATTCGAACAGAGCAACAAATGAGTTTTGAGGGTTATAAAATTCTTTCTGACAAAGGGCCTTTTATTCCGGCAGGCTGATGGGATTTTCAATGAAGGTGTCGAAGATGTTATTTGGCAGTCTGTATTTCCAGCTACTTATACAGAAACTCATAATACTCATGAGCCATGCGGCCTGCGTCGAACTGGTAGCGGACATCCCGCATGCCGTTCTTGGCGATCTGGCGCCAGGTATGGTGATTATCATAATACAAGGGCAATATCTGTTTCAGCAGGATCTCATAGATCTGATTGAGATCATAGTCGTCCTGCTCCTCGACATGCATATTGGCATAATCGGCCTTGGGCACAACGAAACCGTTATTTCCGTGATTGATGAATTCGGGGATCCATCCGTCATCCGTGGAAAAATTCACGGCTCCATTCATGGCTGCCGTCATACCGCTGGTCCCGGAGGCTTCTCGAGGTACCCGCGGGTTATTCAGCCAGCAATCGGCGGCCTGCTTGAGGCGCTTCGATAAGGATAGCTCATAGCCCACTACTACGGCGATGTTCTTATATCCTTTGCTCAGGTGCACCAGGTGATTAAAGTCGTTGATAGCAGGGTAATCCATCGGGTAAGGCTTGCCGGCCCATATGATCTGCACGGGATATTCCGTATCGCTGGTCAGCTTATTGAAACGTTCGAGATCGCGGGTAATGAGCTCCGCCCTCTTATACCCCGCAAAGCGTCTCGCCCAAACGATCGTAAAAACATTGGGATCGAACACCTTGCCGGTCTGGTCTGCAACGATCTCGAAAGCCCTTTTCTTCATGTATTTTTTTCGATCATCCCACCAATAGTCGTCGCCCGATTCCATTTTCTGATACAATTGCTTGTCCGCCCAATAGCGCCAGTTCTGCGCATTGGTGATGGAGATGATGGGGCAGATATCGCTATACTTGCTCCACATGGCCCTGGAAACATTTCCATGCAGTTGCGAAACGGCATTGGCCAAGTGGGCAAAGCGGAGGGCCACTAAAGAGTGATTGAAGGCATCGTCTTCAAGGCCGGTCAGCTTTTTTGCTTCCTCCACCGAAAGTCCGCAGAAATAACTCATCTTATGGCATAGATAGATGTCGTGTTTTTCATTGCCGGCTTCCTCAGGAGTGTGGGTTGTGAATACCAGCTTCTCCCTGACCTCTTCGATGTTTTTATTGTATTTCTGGTAGAGATAAAATGCCGCACTGATCCCATGGGCTTCATTCAGGTGATAACGATCTGGATTGAATCCCAGTTCATCGACCAGCTTCGCTCCACCTACCCCCAGCAGTATGAACTGAGCCACTTTTGTAGCGACATTGGCGTCATACAAACGGTGAGTGATGGTCTGGGAGACATAATCGTTCTCCGGAAGATCCGTGCTCAATAAAAATAACGGGGCGCTCTTGAAGGTTTCCGGGTTGAGATACCATGCCTTGACCCATACCGGATGCTCGTGAATATTGACATGGAACTTGATACCGGTATCTTCCAGGAAACTATATTGCTTCTCCATCCAGGTCACCTGCAGGGTCTGGTCCTGGTTACGTGCCTGGTCATAATATCCGTATTTCCATAAAATACCGATATTGATCATATTCTGGCGCAATTCATAGGCGCTGCGTAAATGCGATCCTGCCAGGAAGCCCAGGCCGCCGCTGTAAATTTTCAGTGGTTGATGTACGGCAAATTCCATAGAGAAATAGGCCACTTTCTTCGAATACCTGTCGTCTACTGTATAAGGGACATTAAAATTTTTAAAACTCATAGCAAATCCTGATTATTTTGATCCATTTAAAACATAAGCACTATAACGGATAATCCCGGTTTCAATTGTCCGGCTGCCGCCGGGGGGTGAATATTTCCCGGCAGCGTTATTTACCTTTTTTCGCAGGCTTTGATTTTAGTTCTTTCCGTTTGTCAAAATATCCTTCAAAAAAACATTTAATATCGCGATGGTTTCCGCAACCTTCCAGTTCCTTCATGGAGACCCCTGCCTCGCCGAAAGTGAACTCGATCACACAGGGATCGCCATAATTGCCATTATACCTGGCCATATTTGCGGTCACGAACTTCGCCACCCCTTTCAACTCCCCTTTACAATCTCCTTCGTCCTTCTCGAAATGCACGAAAAAAACGAAACGGGAAGGGTCCTTGCCATCCCGGATAGAAATAAAATTACGTTTGTCCTGGGAATAGTCGCCGGTAAACTTGTGTTTACGGGAGAGGGTATCGATGGGATTAATGATAGAAATGCCTTTTGGGCTGCCCTGGTTGGACTCCGTCAATATCAAGGTGAACAGCCCCGCATCATTATATACGAATGCATCCTTTTTATAGAAGACCTGCCCATCCTGTGTTTTACGCTGATGGGTAATGGAGTGGGTATATTTTGTATCCATGACGGCAAAATCGGTGGTAAGGGGATCGCTATCCGATATGATCAGGGGTTTCGCCACGGAAAATTTTCCCTGCTTGTCGAAACACACAATATATAGTATCTTCTTTGCCGCCGTGGAAGCTTTTATGAACAGGTAGGTCTCATTCTTGGGCACGCTCACTTTCCCCAATGCCGTTATTTTCGGGTTCGTCGCTTTGCCGAAATGCTTTGTAAAAACGGTATCAGGCACAAATTGCGTGCATATCCGGTAACTGATCACCGATGAATCCCTATCCTTCCGCATCAATAGACTATCGGCCAGGGAATAGGGCAATTTTACGGGTTGGAAGAACTCGATAAAATCCTGGATATCCACTTTGCTATTGCTGTCCGCAAGAGAGGGCCTTTTGCCCTTACAGGAAAATAAGAAACCTGACAGTACGACCAACAACAGGTATTTATTCATATGTATGGGTATTAAATTCGGCGATAGTTTGTTTTATCGCCTCATTTAGAGGGCTAAAAGTAAACATTCGCGGCAATACCCGGAAATATTGCCCCTTTCATTTGTCAATTTTTAATTTTAGATTTGTCTAAAATTAAATTTAGACAGTATCAATATACGTCGCAAATGAAATATTCAGCCAGTAAAGAAGATCACCTGAAGACCATATTTCACCTGCAGAGCGAGCAGGGTGTCGTAACTACGAACGCGCTTGCAGAAGCGTTGCAGACGAGGCCCGCTTCCGTTACCGATATGCTGAAGAAACTAAAGGAGCAGAAGCTGTTGCTATACGAACGGTACAAAGGCTTCAGGTTAAACAACGAAGGCAAAAAAATAGCCCTCCAGATCATCCGAAAGCACCGTCTTTGGGAATACTTCTTAGTAAAAAAACTCCAATTCGGATGGGATGAGGTGCATGAAGTGGCGGAAGAACTGGAACATATCAGCAGCAAAAAGCTGGTAGACCGGCTGGANNCTGCCTTTCTTGGTTTCCCGGACACAGATCCGCATGGAGACCCCATCCCCGACAGCCAGGGAAGATTTAAAAGCCCCCGCCAGGTCAGCCTGTCCCAATTACCGCTGAACAAGATCGCGGAAGTATCCGGAATCAGCCGCCAAACGACGGAAATGCTGGAATTACTGCAGCACAAGAAGATCCGCCTCGGCACCCGGCTGGAGGTAAAGAAGAAATTTCCATTCGATGATTCCCTGGAGATAAAGATCCGCAACCAGCCACCGGTCACGATCAGCGCCCAGGTGGCAAAAAATATCCTGGTGAAGGATGAGGAGTAAAGAAAAGGATACACGAAAAAGAGAATGAAAAGAGATGGAACCATTGAAAAAAAATAATTCCCTGAGTGAAGTGTATGGCAGCATAGATACCCACGTCAAAGGCCCGCGCTGGAAGCAACTGTTTGTTTTCTTCGGTCCGGCCTACCTGATAAGCGTCGGTTATATGGACCCGGGCAACTGGGNNGTCGGCTATATGGACCCGGGCAACTGGGCGACCGATCTGGCAGGAGGCAGCCAATTTGGGTATACACTGATCTGGGTATTGCTGATGAGCAACGGGATGGCCATTCTCCTGCAAAACCTGTCCGCCCGGCTGGGCATCGTAAGAAGAAGAGACCTGGCCCAGGCCAATCGCGAGACCTACCCTTTCTATGTGAACATTCCGCTTTATATCCTGGCCGAGATCGCTATTGCCGCCTGCGACCTGGCCGAAGTATTGGGCATGGCTATCGGTATCCAGCTACTGACCGGCCTTCCCCTGGTATACGGAGTATCGATCACCGTCCTGGACACCTTTTTGCTGCTGTTCCTCCAGAAATTGGGCATGCGCAAGATGGAAGCTTTCATTATCGGAATGATAGCGATCATCGGGTTCTCCTTCGGAGTCGAGATCCTGTTGGCAAAGCCTGACTTGCGGGAAGTAGCCGCCGGCCTGATCCCTACCCTGCCCGGCAAAGAAGCATTGTACATCGCCATCGGCATTATCGGCGCTACGGTGATGCCGCATAACCTATACCTGCATTCTGCTCTTGTCCAGACCAGGAAGATACGCAGCGGGGCGGAAAATACCCGTAAAGCGCTGAGATTGAATTTCCTGGATAGCGCCATTGCCCTTAACCTGGCTTTTTTTGTAAACGTCGCGATTTTAGTACTGGCGGCTACCATATTCTTCAAAACAGGTAGGACCAATGTTGCTTCCATCAAAGAAGCCCATCAACTCCTGTCGCCCCTGCTGGGGAGCCTCGCCCCGAAATTATTCGCCATAGCCCTGATTGCCGCCGGACAAAGCTCCACAATCACCGGGACATTGGCCGGGCAGATCGTTATGGAAGGCTATCTCCAATTGCGGATTAATCCCTGGGTGAGAAGATTGGTTACCCGTCCGCTGGCCATTATACCGGCAATCATCGTGATCGTGCTATTCGGAGAGCAAAAGGTAGACAGCCTGCTGATCTTCAGCCAGGTGATCCTGAGCGTGCAATTGGGTTTCGCCGTGATCCCCCTGATCCATTTCGTCAGTGACAAAAAAACAATGGGCGATTTCTCCATCAGCCCCTTTATTAAACTCCTTTCCTGGACCGTCGCCACGGTACTGGTATACCTCAATATCAAACTGGTAGGCGAAGAGGCAGCGGGCTTTTTCGTCCTGCCGGGGAATATGGGCTGGAAACTGATTCTCTGCGTATCCGCCGTCCTGGCAGTTCTGTTGCTATCGTATATTTTTTTCCACCCCTGGATCAGCAGGCAATCGCAACGGGCCTCCATCCAGGTGCACAGGCCCACAGAGGTGCTGCGGGACCTGCCCATACCTGTTTATAAACATATCGCCATCGCATTGGATTTCAGCCCTTCGGACGAGAAACTGCTGGCGCATGCCATTGGGCAGGGAGGTAAAGGCACCCGGTATCTCCTCATTCATATCGTAGAAAGCGCCAACGCAAGGATGCTGGGAAAGGAAAGTGATGACTATGAGACCCGTGAGGACCAGGAAAGGCTCGATCTCTATAAAATATACCTGCAACAGAAAGGCCTGGATAGCGAAACCTTTCTGGGATACCGTCTTCGCAGTAAGGAGATAGCCCGCATCGTGAAAGAACAGATGGCGGACATGCTGATCATCGGAGCGCATGGACACAGCGGGCTTAAGGATTTTATTTATGGGGAGACGGTGAATACCGTACGCCATGAGCTGCGGATTCCGGTACTGGTCGTTAATCTTTAGTTTTACGTTCCTTCAGCAGATGTTTCAGGCGGCTAAAAGTCTCGGGTTTGATATTCAGGTAAGACGCGATATCTTTCTGCGGCACCCGCTGCATGAGTTGGGGGTTGGACCGGACATATTCCAGGAACCGCTCGCGGGTGGTTTTTCCCAGCTGGTTGAAATAATTATTATCCTTCCTTATGAACAGTTCGGATACCAGCAGCCTCCCCAACCTTTCAGCTTTGGGAAATTGCATGAATACCTCTTCCAGGTTATCATAGCTGATGGAGATCAGGGTAGACGGTTCGATCGTCTCCAAAATAAGCTTCGAAGGGGACCGGGTATGAAAGGAGGTCTCTGAATAAACGACCTGGCCTTCCACGGCAAGCTGGAGGGTGATCTGCTGTTTTTTGACTTCCAGGTATTTACGCACCAATCCCCTGGCAACGATATTGACATGCTTTTCTATTCCGCCCCGGTGCAGCACCTGTACCTTCTTTTCGAATTCCCTTATTTCCAGGTAACGAAGTAACTGGTTGAACTCGGCTTTTGTCAGATGGGAAAATCCGCAGAGGCTTACATACA
>PLXD01000328.1 GCA_003151295.1 Chitinophagaceae bacterium
CGATCGGGATGGTACAGCTCCTGCAAAACGGCCTGTCCCCGGGCGCAGAGTTTTCCCCGGTTGACCGGATGATCGGGGTTCCCCTCTATTTTTTTGGCCCGTCCTTCGGACACCCGGACCAGGATGCCGCAGCCGGCCGGACAGAACCGGCAGGAGCTGGCATAGTAATTGGCCTTACCGGGAGTCACCCCCTCGTCGGGCGGAATCAGGTAGGGGATCAGCTTCTCATTCCCCGCCTGGCATCCCGAAAGCCAGGCGCCGGCGGCCGTCATGCCGCTGAACTGTAGAAAGGTTCTCNNACAGCAGTCGATACTGGCCTTATGCTGCCGATGGCAGTTCAGGCACCACCCCATTTTGAGAGGGACAGACCGTGTGATTCGATCCATGGTCGCCACCTCGCCGTGGCAGGCGGTACACTCAAGGTTGGCATGAATATGCATCATGTGGGGAAAGTAGACGTGATCCGGCAGCCGGTAGACCCTGATCCAGGGTATCGGCTCCTGTTTATCCCAATACCCCGTAAGTTTCCTGATTTCCGGAGCATTCGTGGCAATGAACAGATGACAGGACCGACAGGTTGCCACCGACGGGATACCGGCGACCGGCGACTTCGGGGCGAAACGGTGACAGAAGAGGCACTGGATGCCGTTGGTGCCGGCATGCACCTTATGACTGAAGGCGAGCGGCTGGGTCGGAGAGCGGTCGCTAAAGTCCAGCGGCAGTAAGTACATCAGCGCCAAGCCGGCGACAATCCCAATCGCCGCTACCACCAGCCCGGAAATCAGCCATGATATTTTCACTCATTTCACCAGATTGAAGCGGAAAGATAATAACCGGATAGTGTTTTTTCGATAGATACCATGATAACAGGCGGATGTCGACTGTCAAACCGGCGCCGGAAAAGATTTGTCCTTTCCGGAAAATGTCGGGGCTGGAATATTTGGATTGCTGGAAGTGTGATTATTGTAAAATTAAATTGACTAAATTAATATTTGCTATAAAATATACATGGAAGTTTGATGTGAAGGAGGGTCATCATGGCAATCTGTGATTTCATCGATACATGTCCTTTCCTGAACAAGATGATAATCAACCTGCCAATAAACACTCATGAGTTGGCGGAAACATATTGCTACGGGGATTTTACCATGTGCAAGATACACAAAGTTGCCATGGTTCATGGTATCGACATGGTTACTAAATATGTCGCTCCTGATGGCAAGTATGAACTTTCAGACAGGGTTATTGACCTGGTTCTTTGGGGCAAGATTGGCTGGTAGTGGGATTACCCGGTCTTGTACAGGGAAAGGTTGAGACCGTTCTTGCGGGTGGAGCAGGTTAATCGGGATATCATCTGACAACAAGAGTCACATAGTACTGTCCATGCGGAATTAATGGTTCTCAGGGGGTGTAAGAATGAACAAACTTGAGGTCGCCATAAAACTGCTTCAGATTATTAACGAACGTAAAGTTATTAATTCCAGGATAATTGCTGATGAATTAAATGTGAATATAAGAACGGCACAACGGTATCTCAGAGATTTGTCAGCGTTGCCATGCATTGGCAATAAAAATAACAACAGGGACTACGAATTATATCCTGACTATAAATTCAAAGAAGCTGTTTTGAATTCAAGTTTATGCGAAATAATACTTAATAAGCTTAATAAAAATTACAAATCCTCCGTTACCAATGAAGTATTTTGTCTAGTCTGTGGATACGCAAGCGACGAAATATTACATTCAATATTTATATTCGATGACAACGACAAAAACAACAAACTAAAACTGAAACAATTAACATCAAAAGTCAAAGCGATACGCGAAGCTCAGCAATGCAGTTCCAAATAATTAATTAGTCTCGTATATATTTTTTATTCTTCATCTATATCGGTATCACTACCGCTGATTTCGAATTTAGCACGATCAGGGTGCCTGCAGTAATACCTGCCGCCAAATGGTATTTCATATGGACATATCATACCTTCTTCTTTTGAAGTCAAGCATTTGTAAATATCATTAAACACCTGTCTATTCCTGCATAAGCAAGGATCAGGTAACTTACAATTGGTGTCCATAAGGTTTTGTGCTCCCTTTCCAATAGTATTTATCTCCCCGATGGTGTCATGGATGCATAGGGTAAACAATATAATATGTGGGCGACAATTCCTGTCGTTACATATGCTGTTTTTTGCAAAATAAAAAAAGCCGCCCTTTGATGAGTAGTTTTAGTTACTTGGATGCGTTCAGCATTCCAAGCTTAATCCGGCCTTGTTTCCCTTATCGGCTGAGACTTTACGGGTACTACTCTCTTTGCCTTAGAATTTGCTGTATTTATTTCCTGGTCAATCGGGATACTATACATACAATCAAGCATAATGGCGTGGTCCGGTCAGGTATGCTTTATTTGAGTTTTTATAATTACCTATCTATTAGTTCAGCTAAGGAGTAAAGTAATGTATGAATCAATCAGGTAGGGAGTCAGGTGCTTACAACATGCCGAGAGGCAGGAGGTTTCAAAATGGCAGTATTTAACACAGTAACAATAATCTGGTGCGCGGCTGTGGCTCTTTCTTTGGTATTCGCAGGGTTTTTGATAGTGAATTACCAAAAGTCGTGACACAAGTCAGCGTCCGGTTTTTATTACATTCCCTATAGTTACAATGATTAGCAGAAATGACAATATAAACTAAATCCTTTGATAACGAGAAGCCCACCATTTGTATGGTGGGCTTCTTTTTATTTAACAGCATGAATATCATAGAGCTAATGGACATGAAGTGGGACTGTATTCTGCAAGATGCTCTGCAACATCGCCGGCAGCGAGAATCGCTGGGTTTGAGGCAATCATCCTGGACGAGTAGAGGAACCGGTCCATAAAGAAAAATATGCTAAATTCCTGTTGACAAGCGGAAAATATTTCCGTATGGTTGAAAACAGTTATCAATATCAATAAGACTCACGGGCCTGATGGTTCACTTTGTCGTTGATATCATAGTGTGTCAGGAGAACTGCATGGCAACCATCGGGAGGAATATCGGCAGCAAGGCAGGAAACACCGGGTTGTTTCCCGATGATCGGTTTTCCGGGCCGAGACCGGAATGGCAGAATATTTCCCGC
>PLXD01000302.1 GCA_003151295.1 Chitinophagaceae bacterium
GCCAGCGCCATCACTTCGTCCAGGTTCACCGATAAGGAAAAGCGGATCCCTCCTTTACAGGGCGTTTTATGATGAGAGTGTTGAACCCGGTAGGCCTTGATCACCTCTATCTTATCCCCGATCTTAACGGGAAAGTGCATACGGTAAACGGCATTGCATTGCTTTATCTGTTCGAGGATTCCCGGATCCCAGGTGGTGAATCCGGCGGCTTTATCAAAGCTCTTTTCTACGGCCGCAAAGAATTTGTATTCGGTTTGTTGTGATACTGCCATAACATATGGGTTTTAATCGCTATTTTGTTTCCTTCTCGAGCTTGCTGATCTTACCATCGAGCCTTACCAGGTAGCCGATCAGCCCGATCACGATGATCAGGATGCATCCAACCAGCACATAGATCTTTCCGTTGCTGCGCATTTCAAAGGCAGTGTATTTTTTTTCCGCTTCCGTCACTTGTGCCCAAAGCATGGAGGGTAACAAAAAAAGGAACAGCAAGGCGGCGGACAGGGGCAGGGTTTTCTTATGCATTCAAAATACTTTTCTCTTTTATTAAATCGTGCCTGATTTTCAGGGTTGTGATCCAGACTCCCAGGAGGGTCCATCCGATAAAGGCAGGATACATTACCATTCTCAGGCGTATATCACTATCCTTGAAATTGAGAGCGGGATTGCCTTCCTTTCCGGGATGAAGGCTTTCCATCATGCGGGGTAATATCCAGAGGGTGGGGAAGAGCATCGCATAGGCGAATATGGAATATACCGCACTGATCTTCGCACGCTTGTCCAGGTCCGGGATGGATCCCCGCAGGACCAGGTAGGCGAAATAGATCAGCAGTGCGATAGCGGTCCCCAGTAATTTCGGTTCCTTGAATATCTGCGTATTGGTGGCATATTCCGTCCAGGTGTAGGAGGCCCACAAAAAACCGGTCGAGTATCCCAGCACGCCGAACAGGATCCCTATTTTGGCAAAATTCACGGAATAGATATCGTCCTTCAGGTTTTGGGTGCGCAGGTATTTAACAGCATAGACCACCGAAACGGTCAACAATGTCATCAAAACCGTCCACATGGCTACATGGAAATAAAGATTGCGGATCGTTTCGCCAAGGATCTCACGGGCGGGTACGCTGAATAAAAGACCGCCGATGACAGTGTAGATAAGAAGGACAGCACAGAGTATTTTCCACCAGGATTTTCGCATAAAATGATGTAAGTTCCTGAATGCTCTTTTCCAACAAGCATTCATAAAGTGCCGCAAATTTAGGATAAACCCCTAATCTTTCCATAAAAAGGGGAATAAAACGACGGCCAGCGCCACTACAAGCAGATCGAGGCCCGCCAGCAATAAAACAGCCCCGGTCAGGCCGGCCTGGATTACATCGGAAAAGACGATACTGGAGATCCGTATAAGCAGCATCAACTGAGGGATGATCACCGGAAACCCCATGATGGCCATCATGGCGGCATTTTGCTGTGCGCGGGCCGCTATGGCGGATAAAAAGGTGAAAACCAGGCTCAGGCTCAGGCCTCCCAGCAGGTTGATCCCCAGGAAGGGCAGCCAGTGGATTACCGGGTTGCCCAGGAGGGTGCTAAAAAGCAGCCAGTTAGCCAGGCTCATCACCGCCATTAATACGGCATTGAACAACAGTTTGGCGAGAATGAAATCCCTGGCGCCGGCAATTGTGTAAAAGTAGAGCATCCTGCCCCTACCTTCTGCCAGAAAGCTCTTGGCTACCGCGTTTACACAAATAAACAACTGGATCATCCAGAAAAGCCCGTTCCATACCTCCGTTTCAGGCTCGTTCATGGCCAGGTACAATACGAAAATGGTAGAGGCTACGTAGAGGAGCACGCCGAAAAAGGTATATTGCTGACGGATCTCCAGCAAAAGGTCTTTACGAAGCAGGGCAACAATATGTTTAAATGAATTAGTGATATCTGTTTTTTTTTAATATTAGAAATCTAAGCAAAAGTAGCGTAAAACCGCTTGGTTCCGCGACCAGCGGGACGAAATTTACGAGCGAAACTCCCTGCAAGGGGTTAGGGAAGAAGCCTGCAATACCTGCATCTCGGCTCATAACTGTCTTTTTCCCCCAGCAGCAATTGTCCTTCGAGGGCAGTTTTTCTGGAGGAGTAATTGGCAATATTTCCACATTTAACACAAATGGCATGCAACTTGGTAATATAATCTGCCTTGGCTAGCAGGAAAGGCATTTGCCCGAAGGGTTTAGCGCTGTAATCCAAGTCGAGGCCCGCGAGAATGACGCGAATACCTTTTAAAGCGAGTTGGTCGCAGACATCCGGCAGTTGATCGTCGAAAAATTGGGCTTCGTCAATGCCAATTACGTCCGAATCGCCCGCCAGCAAAAGCAAGGTCTGTGAATTGTCAACGGGTGTGGAAGGGATAGCGTTCTCGTCATGGGATACAATATTTTTCTCATGATAGCGTATATCAATAGAGGGTTTGAAGATTTCGACTTTCAGGTTGGCGATCCTGGCTCTTTTGAGCCTGCGGATCAGTTCTTCGGTCTTTCCGGAGAACATAGAACCGCAGATAACCTCGATCCAGCCGCGTTTTTCGCCATGTGTATGGGGTTCGATGAACATATATTCAAATAGATTAGGTTCGGAAATTGTTATAATTTTATAGTAGAGTAAAAGTACCAGTTCAAAATAAAAATGAATCGCTTACAGGAACTTATCAGCCGTTTAAAAGAGCAATCCGAACAGCAGGCTGCTCTCCAGCAAATGCTGGCTACTACTCGCCTCATAGAAGAAGAGTTGGCCTTTCTTGCTGCACAGCCCGAGCATAATGTGAACGGTCGTGGAACTGCAAAAATAGCGGTTANNCGAGAATAATAACCCGGAAGAGTATAGGTATAATAATTATAATACCCCTGGTGCAGCCAAGGAAGTCAAACCGAAAGATCCCCTGAGCATCAACTGGTCTTTTGACCCTATGTTGGAAACGCCCACGCTTACTCAGCAACAGCTCCCTGCCAGAGAGGTGAACGATATGATCGGCGCCGGTGGTTCGTCCCTCAATGACAAGTTGAAAGGAAATGTCCTGGACCTGGCTACAGCCCTGAACGATACGCCCGTGCGGGACCTTAAAAAGGCGATCGGCGTCAATGATCGCTATGTCTTTATCAACGAGCTATTCAGGGGGGATGAGGTCATGTATGAGCGCAGTATCAAGACCATCAATGGGTTCAGGATACTTCCCGAAGCGGAATATTGGATGCAAAGAGAATTAAAGGTCAAGTTGGGCTGGGATGAGAACCGGCAGGCCACCCGGCAATTCTATCAGCTGGTCAAGAGGCGATTCTCCTGAATATATCCCGCAATCTTCTCCGTAGCTCCTTTTTTCGTATATACATAGTCCCTGGCCGCCTTGCCTGCCAGATCGTATTCATTCCGGTCGGACAGTAAACGGGTGAATACCGATTCGGCTTCGAGGGCACTGTCGATGACGATGCCTCCGCCGCAATCGACCAATTCCACCGCTTCGATGTACTTTTCTATTACCGGTCCGAAAATGACCGGTTTCCCATATACAGCAGCTTCCAGCACGTTATGAACGCCATCGTCTCCAAATCCGCCGCCCACATAACAAAGGGTGGCAACCCTGTATAAATGAGCCAGCATACCTATATTGTCTATGATCAGGGTATTAAAGCTTCCGCCCGTTTGCCTGGACCCTTGGGCGGTGGTGCGGGAAGCGTTCTGTTGAGCGGAAGTGCTTTGGGCTGACCACTCGGAATACAGGATAGACCGTTTGAACAGCCGCTTTACTTCCTGCAGGTGGTCCCGGTCGATCTCATGCGGTGCGATAATGAATCGGATATCGGGGTGGGTATTGGCATAATGATCAATTTCTTCTTCATCTTCCGGCCAGGTGCTGCCGGCAACGATCACGGGATGTTCCCCGCAAAAAGTTTCGATAAAGGGGTAGGGCTCTGTAGATCCTGCAATCTCGACCACCCTGTCGAACCGGGTATCTCCCGCAATGCTCACATTTCTTGACAAGCCAAGGCTGCCCAATAATTTCTTGGATACAGGTGTTTGAACGAAGAGGTGGGTGAAACATTCCAGCATGTAACGATGCAGCCGGCCATACCACCTGAAAAAAGGCTGGTCGGGCCGGAATACCCCCGAAAGGAGGAGAACCGGAATATTCCTTTTCTTAAGCTCCGTAAGGTAATAATACCAATAATCATATTTCACCCAGAGTACCAGGCTGGGATTCACCAGGCTGATGAATCGCCTGGCATTGCTTTTCGAATCCAGGGGCAGGTAGAAAATATGATCGGCGCCGGCATAGCCCTTTCTCACTTCATAGCCCGAAGGCGAGAAAAAGGTCAGGACTATTTTGCATCGCGGGTATTGCGCGGAGATGCTTTCCAATACGGGTCTTCCCTGCTCCAATTCGCCAAGGGAAGAGCAGTGCATCCAGACCACGGGGCATCCGGGATCCTTTTCCTGCATCTCCAACCGGATCTTATCAAATATCCCGGCCCTTCCCTGCAGCCAGCGCCTGGCTTTGGGATTCCACCAGGCTGCCAGGCCTATGCCGATCCTGTAAAACCATAAAAAGATATGATAGAAAAGAATACTCATATTTGTAATCCTGCGAAAGTAACAAATTATAGCTGTAGCGCCGCTGCTCCGGCTTACTTGAAAATCCCACATTTTTGCAGTAGGTTTGTGCCCGTTTAAAGAGAGAACTATGCGGCCGATTCAAATGGTGGACCTGAAGCAGCAATATGCGAAGATTAAGAGCGAGGTAGATTCGGCCATCCAGGATGTACTGGATAATGCGTCTTTTATACAGGGGAAGGCCGTCACCGATTTTGCGGCTGGTCTGTCAGCCTATACCGGCAGCCGTCATACCATCCCCTGCGCCAATGGCACCGATGCCCTGCAGATCGCCATGATGGCCCTGGACCTTCAGCCGGGAGATGAGGTCATCACTCCCTCTTTCACGTATGTCGCCACCACCGAAGTAGTGGCTTTGCTCAGGTTAAAGCCGGTATTTGTAGAAGTGGATCCTAAAACCTTTTGCATGGATCCTTACAGCCTGGAAAAAGCCATTACCCCGAAGACGAGGGCCATCGTACCCGTACACCTTTACGGTCAGTCGGCTCCTATGGAAGAAATCCTCCGGATCGCCGGGCAGCACGGGCTATATGTCATTGAAGACAATGCACAGGCGATCGGCAGTCAATATACTTTTGCCGATGGGACCACCAAAAAAACAGGGACACTGGGTATTATCGGGACGACCTCCTTCTTCCCTTCCAAAAATTTGGGCTGTTATGGGGATGGAGGGGCAATATTTACAGATGACGACACGTTAGCAGGCAAGTTAAAAATGATTGCCAACCATGGGCAGAGCAAGCGTTATTATCATGATCTGGTAGGCTGCAACAGCCGGCTGGATTCCATCCAGGCCGCCGTGCTGAACGTGAAATTGAAGAACCTGGATGACTATATCCTTTCCAGGCGCAGAGCTGCCGACCATTATGACCATTCCTTTGCAAACCACCCTAAGATCACAACGCCTTACCGCGCATCCTACAGTCATCACGTTTTTCACCAATACACATTGATACTGGAAGGTGTGGACCGCAACGGGCTAAATGAATGGCTCGCCGCTAAAGACATTCCGTCGATGATCTATTATCCGGTGCCTGCACATCGCCAAAAGATGTTCGCGGCTTTCGGAGGCGCCTCTTATCAATTGGCCACCACCGACTGGCTCACGGAAAGAGTGATTTCGCTGCCAATGCATACGGAACTAGACGAAGACCAATTGCAATATATTAGTTCCAGCGTATTGGAATATATAAATCGGATCTGACTTTAACTCTTAATTAATCAAAATATGAAAATTGCAGTAGTGGGTACCGGCTATGTTGGACTAGTGACCGGAACTTGTTTTGCGGAGACGGGAAATGACGTGATCTGTGTCGATATAGATGCGGGGAAAGTCGGGAAGCTCTCCAATGGGCAAATCACCATTTATGAACCGGGCCTGGAGAAGCTGTTCCTTCGCAATCTTAAGGAAGAGCGTCTTAAATTCACTACCAGCCTGGAAGATGGGATCAAGGATGCCCAGATCATTTTCCTCGCCTTGCCTACCCCTCCCGGGGAGGACGGTTCCGCCGACCTCAAATACATATTGGGTGTATCGGATCACCTGGGTAAGATTCTGAAGGATTATAAAGTGATCGTAGATAAGAGCACCGTTCCGGTCGGTACCGCTGAAAAAGTGCATGCCGCCATTTCCAAAAACTATAAAGGGGAGTTCGATGTGGTGTCCAATCCCGAATTCCTGCGTGAAGGCGTCGCCGTCGACGATTTCATGAAACCCGACAGGGTAGTGGTGGGCACTTCTTCCGAGAGGGCCAGAAAGGTGATGGGCGACCTGTACAATCCTTTTGTCCGGCAGGGTAATCCGATCATCTTCATGGACGAGCGCAGTGCGGAATTGACAAAATACGCAGCTAATTCCTTCCTGGCTACCAAGATCACGTTTATGAACGAAGTGGCCCTGTTATGTGAGAAGCTGGGAGCCGATGTGGATATGGTGAGAAGGGGGGTTGGGAGCGACGAACGGATTGGCAGACGATTCCTTTTTCCCGGTATCGGTTATGGAGGGAGTTGTTTTCCGAAGGACGTTCAGGCCCTGGTAAAATCCTCTCAGGAGGTGAATTACGATTTCAGGATCCTGAATGCCGTCATGGATGTCAATGAGAAACAGAAGCTGCACCTTTTGCCGAAGATCAAAAAATATTTTAAGGACAATCTCAAAGGCAAGCATTTCGCACTCTGGGGATTGGCATTCAAGCCCAATACGGATGATATCCGCGAAGCGCCAGCCCTGTATATCATAGATGCATTATTGGAGCAGGGCGCTACGATCAGCGTATTCGATCCGGAGGCCATGAATAATGTCAGGCATGTGATCGGCGACAAGGTCAGTTATGCTGAGAATCAGTATGAAGCGCTCGAAGGGGCGGATGCCCTGATCATCGCTACGGAGTGGAATGAATTCAGGACTCCTAATTTCCTGAAGATCGTCACCACGCTGAAGAGCAAGGTCATCTTTGACGGGCGCAATCTTTTCGACGTCACCGCAATTAAGGAATTAGGATTCTATTACGAAAGTGTGGGAAGGGCTCCGGCCATTCCTTCGAAATAAAATAAATTATTCCCATGGCTAAGAAACGTGTATTGATCACCGGGGCTGCCGGCTTTTTAGGATCCCATCTTTGCGACCGGTTTATCAGGGAAGGTTTTCATGTGATTGGAATGGATAACCTGATCACCGGAGATC
>PLXD01000285.1 GCA_003151295.1 Chitinophagaceae bacterium
AGGCAGAGCTCTGCAAAAGCTCCCACAGCAGTTCGAATCTGCTCGAAACCTCTCTTTAGCAGACAAGACGAAAATTTGCCGTTTTGTCTGCTTTTTTCTTTTCTGAAATCCTTATAGATGGAATTCTTACCTTCAATTCGCTTTGAACGTAAGCAGGAAGTTTTAATGTCAATTTGGTGCCAACCAAGAATTTATAATTTATTTTAAACTCGGTAAAGGGAAAAATTAAATATCATGATTAACACTTCAGAAATTGCTCCGGATGTTTACCGTATTTCGGTCTTTGTACCGGAAATTAATTTGCAGTTCAATCACTTCTTGATTAAAGATGACGAGCCAATGCTTTATCATGCAGGACTTAAACATATGTTCCCTTTATTGTTAGAAGCCGTAAGCAAAATTATTTCTCCATCTCAAATCAGATGGATTGGCTTTAGTCATTTTGAAGTAGATGAATGCGGGGCGCTTAATGATTGGCTGCAAGTAGCGCCTAATTCGAAAGCAGTTTGCAGCGAGGCAGGGGCTATTGTTAACATGAATGACTTTTCTTCAAGGCCAGTTCTCCCTATGCAAGACAATAGTATTTTGAAAACAGGTAAACATTCTTACCGGTTTATTCGTACTCCACATTTACCGCATGGCTGGGATGCGGGGGTAATGTTCGAGGAAACCAATAAAACACTATTGTGTTCCGATTTATTTCATCAAAACGGTGATGTTGTCAATTTAACTGATAAGGATATTTTAAGCGCCCACAAAAGTTCTATGCTTGAATTTGAAAAAGGACCGTTAATGGCATACACACCTTATTCTCATAATACTCCGATATTGCTTAATTCATTGGCAGAATTACAACCAAAAACACTTGCCACCATGCACGGTTCTTCCTTTCATGGCGATTGCCGTAAAGCATTAATAGACCTTAATGATGTGATGCAAGAAATTTGGGGCAGAAATGATGTATTGACCTAATAAAGGTTTTTTACAAGTCATCCTGTCTTAATATCTTTTGTGCCTTTGCTGGATTTATTTGGTCATCCCGTTCATTTGAAATTGTTATGGCTCTTTTTTTTGTATTTATTCCGTTATACACAAGATTAAAATCCTGATTATCCCAATTGCCTCTCTTAATAAAGTCCCTGTTTAATTGTGTTGACGATTATTGACCTGATCTTTTGGCCGAAGGCCTGGAGTAGTATGGGGATTTTTAGGTTAATATTAATTATGTTTTCTCCGATTTCAATATGACTTGAGCTGGTATATCCTTTGGCAGTAAATGCTATATGAGCTTTATAATCGGCCCAATGAACTGTAAGGTTTTTCAAGTCACTACTGTATTTATTTTTGTAATATTGGATTAATTTTTCGATTCTGCTTTTGGCTTCCTGCTTTGATAGGGTATGTTCAATTTGGATATTCATCTGGCAACTTGTTGTGTGTTTTTTTTGGCGCTATTCTCCTTCTGCTTCAAGGGTTTCCCAAGTTTCTCGACAGCATTGGCCAGTTTGACACTTTTATCGAGTGCGTCCATAAGGGGATGATCAGATTTGTTGTAATCGGGCAACTGATCATCCCGGTCGCGGTATCCCGCCATTTCCTTATCGGCCCAGTCGATTATCTCCTGATTTTTGATCCGGCTCGCCAGTACTTTCGTTTTCAGGATCGGGGCCGCCAGCGATTTGGAGGGGTTTGTCAGTTCTTCTATTATCTGATCTGTCGCATTCATGCTGCTATGATTGTGGAGCTGCCTCAACCCGGTAGCCCGTAATAAGATTTAATAAATCCCGCCAGCAGGTGCCCCGCCGTATGGGCAGTGATCTCCCAACCACCATCAAGCGCCTTTTTTATCATCCTGTTAATCCAGGATTCTCGCCATTGACCGGTGGATCATTCCCGAATTTACGAAAAATTGGGGACCCCTTTCAATATGGGTTGGGTCGGCCATACCGAAAATGTGTACTTTCAGATTTCTCTCGAAAAAGGGCTTTATTTAATCGGCTATCACCATTAGCTGGACGGCAAGGTGCTGGTCGCAAGGCCGGATCTGAAGGAAGCAGGCAAAACGCTGGTCCGATGAACAGGAAGCGCATAAGAGGAAAGGGCGGTTGATCTAAATATCCACTATTTTTGACCAAATGGCAAATATGAAAAAGCTCGTGTGCCTCTTCTTCCTGTCCTCGATCCTTATCCTGACATCCTTTACCCATCACCCCATCACCTGGGTGGCCGTCGGCGACAGCATCACCTATCTCAACGAGCACCTCGACGAAACCAAGAACCACATCACCAAAGGCTATCTCACCGACGTTACCCAACGGCTGCCCTATATCCATTATAACAACCAGGGCCGCAACGGCTGGACCACCGGCGATTTTGCCAGGTCCATTGACCGATTGGGCATTCCTGTGGGTGACGTCTACACAGTGTTCCTGGGCACCAACGACTGGTGGCAAGGCCACCACATCGGTTCCTGGCTTGACTTTGACCGGGCCACCGGCGACAGTACCATCTACGGCTGTTTTCGGATCATCATCAACAAACTGCACAGTCTTAACAACATCGCCCCCATCATTCTTATTACACCCATGCCGCGCACCGACTTCGTCTACATCAGCGATCCAAAGAACAATGCCTGGGGCTCCTATAAGGAAAAGGACGGACAAACCCTGGAACAGGTGGCCGAAGCCGTCATCAACATCGGTCGTTATGAACACTTGCGCGTCATCGATCTCTACCACGACAAAAGCGTGGCCATTCCCCACCTTGTTCGCTACAAGCGCCTCAAAGACCCGCAGACCGGCGCTTATCGCAACTACCCCTATCCTGACTACATATCTATCCCCTTCAACCCCGCCACGGATGAATACCCCTATTCGCCGGAAGCCATGGATATCACTTATGACGGCTTGCACCCCTCTGACAAGGGACATGCGCTCATCGCGCAAAAGCTCATAAAACTCATGAAGGAACTGTAGGGCAATGTGTAGTAACAGTCCTTCCTGGCGCACGAATCCGCATTGAAGGGCGGAGAGAAGATCTATTTGCCCGGCATTGCCACTTTTGTCATCCCCTACAAATCCCTTAAACCAGGATACCATTTCTTTGCATTTTCCCTGTAAATTTTGTCAATAACGCTTTTCGGTAATTTCAGGCCCCTGAAGCTCCCTTTAAAATCAGGTCCACTCATCTCCTCATCGGTAGCAAAAAACTGCCATTCCCGGATTCTTGTAACATGGGAGCTGTTTTTAAACGCTGCAGGATTGGTGTCATTGTCAACACCCATATCGGTGGCGTAAATAAGCCTGTCCTGGTATTTAATCATGAAATCATAGACTTTCTGCCGGTTTTTTGCCGCCTGCCATTGCAAATGCGAAACCCGTGCGGCCATATCAACGGCCATATTCGGGAATTTATCAAGCCGTCTGGCTAATTCATCGGTATCCCACTCCAGGCTTCCTAAATGTGCGCCTATAAATTTCAGGTTGGGATGTTTTTCAAGCATATGATCCCTCGCTGCCATTTGCGATTCATAAGAAGGAAGTTCGGGATGAAGGAACATGTGGTAAGCAGGATTGCGGGTATAATAATTTTTATCGCCTTGTATGGTCATTTTTTCTACCGGCAGCCAGCAGTTTTTGGGCTCACCCAGATGCCCTAATACCGGTATATGATTCTGCTCGATAAAGTCTATTACCGGGTCAAATCTTGCATCATCGATCATGACCATCTTTCCGTCTTTGTCTTTAAGGCTCATTCCGATGACCTTATATATTTTGACGGCTATAGCGCCGCTGGAAAAGGAGTTTTTTAAATAGGCAATGGTCTGTTGTTGCCAATCAGGGGTATTGAAATTCCTGATGGAAAATGTAGTCGCATAAGCGATCCGATGGGGAAAAGCCCGGACCTGTTGTAAAGCAAACTTTTGCTGTACTTCCATGGGAGGAGGTTCATTCACATCGTCCAGGTTGATAGTGAGCAGCCGAAAATTGTCTTCTTCAGCCTGTTGTATGAAGATCATCGAATCCGTATTAAAATGCACGTGTGCATCTATCTTCTCAACAGTATTAAAATCGGCGGCCGTATAATATTCGGTTTTCGAAAGATCTTTTCCCCTCGAAGCTTTTGCCCGTGGCGAGCAATGCTGGATGAAAAAGGAAAAAGTGCACAGGCAGAGATACTGTAAGGTTGTAAAATCTTTCATGGTAATATTTGTCAGTCCTGGAAAAATTACTTGCCTGCATTCAGATATTGTAAACGGTAAGCTTGCGGCGGACAATTTTTTATCTTTTTAAATTGCCTGTAGAAGAAGGGAATGCTTTCAAAACCGGAACTATAACAAATTTCGCCTATCTGCTTATCTGTTTGGATCAATAATTTGCAAGCCCTGTTAATCCTATATTCGTTTAAAAAGGGAAAAAAGGATTTCATCAGGCTTTTGCTGAAAAACCGTGAAAAGTATTCTTCGCTCATGTTCACGTGCGTGGCTACTTCGGCGAGCGAGATCTTCTTCTGGTAATTTTTTCTGACATATTGATAAATAGCATTTATCCGTTCGTTGTTGGTATTATTTAACTCATAAGTAAAACCTACCTGGCTTAAGAGACTAAATTCGGATGTGGAAGACAGTTCTTTTAAAATCTGCAGTAGCAGGATATACTTTTTCTGCTATTTTGTACAAAGTAATTAGTAAATGGTAAACTAATATACAAAATAAGGTAATACCAATCTTAAAATCACTGCCAATATTATTAATATAAAATCTGAACCTTGTTATTTTGCCGGGAAATTGATATGGGAAACTGATGATTGAAAAGATAAAACCTTCGGCAACAATGATTGGTCAATAGATTCTTCGGTTTCCATTGGTTTTCCCCTGGTGAGCAACCAGTGCTCCGTATGCTCTGTCATTTCCCCTGCCGGAATATTCAACAAGGGCCCAAGCGTTTCCATCTCAAGAAAACTCCCGTTAATATATGTTTCGTTATTGCTCCCATGATCCGGGTATTCAGCGGAGGGATCAAACTTAAATAGTTTTATAAGCAGCTCATCCTGCAGGCAATAAATAATCGTCGCCTTCCCCATATGGCTCCTGCGGCATGATGGCCCGACCACCTTCGGCAAGTACCGACAGCGCCCAGGGCGCTAATTTAATAGCCGGGCCATTTGGATTTACCAGGCGATGCAAAACGGTCAATTGATTCTTATCGGGCGATAAGGTGATCTCCATCTCTTTTTTCGCCGACAAACAGGGCCCTTTCATTTCTCTTCCGGAATGACTCATAGGCATCGGCGGATTCGGCACCTATATCACGGGCATGGACCATCCCGATAAATTCGCCGCCCTGGTAGCTATGCGGGGGATGCAACGATGCGGATACCTCCAGGATCTGCAATCTTAGTCATATCCCGATATGGGCCTTCCCTGGCACTGCGGATGATAAGATCCCCATTGCCGAAACCGAACGTATTGTAAGGGGGTTGCAGAATTGCAAAGGAGATATCTGGTTTACCCACGTGCCCGGCGCGGGGCATGGGATTGAATTTCTCTACGAAACCAAGCCTGAAATTTATTCCTGGATGCTGAAACACAAACGGAAGTAAAAAACAATATCTTCGGAATACGAAAAACTCAAAAACATATAAGATCGGGACGGACAGGCTCCTGATCCGTTGTTACGAGCCTGCCGACGCTCCCAGGCTCCTCGAAGCGATTGCAGGAAGCGTGGAACATCTCATGCCCTGGCTGCCCTGGGCAAAACAGGAACCCGTAGACCTGCAGTCCATGGTTGACACGCTGAGACTTTTTCGCGGGAAATTCGACCTGGGACTGGATTATGTATTTGGTATCTTCGACCGTTCCGGGGATCGATTGCTCGGCTCTACCGGGCTGCACACCCGGCCCGGCGGAAATGCCAGGGAGATCGGCTACTGGATCAGTACAAGTCACGTAAATAAAGGATATGCCACCGAAGCGGTCAGCGCCCTGATTAAGATCGGCTTTGACATTGAAAACCTCGACCGCATAGAAATTCATTGTGATCCTGAAAATCATAAAAGCCGCAGGATTCCCGAACGGCTGGGATTTACACATGAAGCGACGCTTAAGAACAGGTTTGTCGATGCCCTTGATCAGCTAAGAGATAAGATGATCTGGACGATGTTTAAAGATCAATATGAAAAGACGGCGATTAAGTCAATGCCTGTAAAGGCATTCGATATCATAGGAAGGGAAATCGAATATTAAAGGAAGGCCTTTATATTCAGGCTATTAAAACAAAAAACTCTTTATATAATGGGAAAAGCAGTATCCGCGGCAGCAATTACGAAAGCAACAATTACGAAGCAACCGTTTGGACGAACCGATGACCAGGACGTATTTCTTTTCTCGCTATCCAATGATAAAGGCGACCAGGTACAGATCACGAACTTTGGTGGTATCATTACAGGCTGGGTGTCCGCCGATAAACAGGGGAGTCGTTCTTCCATCGTCATCGGTTACAAGGACTTTGACCGCTACCTGGCAAAACCTCCTTTTTTCGGCGCGCTGGTAGGCAGGTATGCTAACCGGATCGCCAATGGCAGGTTTACGGTGGACGGGCAGGAGTATCATTTATTGCAGAACAATGGAGAGAACCACCTACATGGAGGTCTCAAAGGATTTGACAAAGTGGTGTGGCATGCAGCCATCGAAGATGGGAAAACCCTATTGCTTACCTATCTGAGTGGGGACGGAGAAGAAGGCTATCCCGGTAACCTGGAAGTATCCGTTCGTTATACCTTCACGGATGAGGGCGAACTAATCATCGATTACCGGGCCGTAACGGACAAGCCCACCCCGATCAATTTCACCAATCATTCCTTTTTCAATCTTAGCGGCCACTTCGATACGACGATTTTGGACCATACCCTGCAGATTCATGCTGCCGCCTATTTGCCGGTCGATGAGCAGACCCTTCCTACCGGGGAAATAAGGCCGGTGAAGGGAACGCCCTTTGACTTTAACAACCCCAAAAAGATCGGCACGGACCTGGAAGAAGCCGGCGGAGCCTATGATCATAATTATGTTTTCCAGAAAGCTCCCGGCACCCTGGAACGGGTCGCCATCCTGACGGAAGAAACGAGTGGAAGACGCCTCGAAGTCTATACCACGGAGCCGGGAATGCAACTCTACACGAGCAATAACCTGGACGGCAGTCTTAAAACCGACGAAGACATCCCCCTCAATAAATACGCGGCGGTATGCCTGGAAACCCAGCATTTCCCTAATTCGCCGAATGAGCCTTCTTTTCCGGATACAATTCTATGGCCGGGCAAGACATTTCATANNTGATGCTCCCCATCTGCGAATACCATGTCGAGGAAATAGATATAAGTACCTGCCGGTGCGGGCTTTCCACTGAAATTCCCATTCCAGCCAAAGGCCGGGTCCCCGGGCGATGCATTGTGTACCTGGAAGGTCTTTTGTCCCCACCGGTCGAATACCGATAAGTCCCTGATCAGGCTGCCTGTCGGGCCGTCGCCGATGTAAAAAATATCATTATGGCCGTCGCCATTGGGAGTGAATGCATTCGGGATCCTCAATTGCGTGAATATTTTTACGGCAATCGTTCCGGTGTCCACACAGCCATTCGTCGAGACGACCTGTAAGGTATAGCGGGTATTTACCACCGGTCGCACGATCGGATTTCGGATCGTATCATTGGATAGCCCTGCCACCGGGCTCCATAAATAGCCGCTGATAGTTC
>PLXD01000092.1 GCA_003151295.1 Chitinophagaceae bacterium
TAAAATCGTTAAAATTCCTCGGCGACAACAGGTCCATTCCGACCGACAAGGCTGGGTTGAATGTCGTCTGGTAATTCAGTCCGATTTCAGGCGTATTACCAGCAGAGCCCGTTACATTAAAAGTGGTAACCCCTACGCCGACACTTCCAAAGAACTGGGGTTTCATCCTGTACTTTTTATTGGATTCCCCGTACACAGCTACATGGTCCCTGCCGTTTATATCGGATACTATCTTCACCAGGTCCTTTTCGGTAAAACGAGCCCTGTCTATTTCACGTCCGATATCGGGAGAGTTCCTGTTTCCCGCATTCTTACGCAACTGTTCCTTGTAAACGTTCCATTCGCTGACAACATCACTTTGCCCGGACATATATAGCTTATATAATAATTCTTTCACCGTGTCACTACCTGCCTGCACATAATAATGGTCTTTGAAATCTACGAACTCATACAAACTCAGATACTTACCGTTTATGATGGTCCTTAAAAACACGGTATCGGATTCCGTCGAATCCGTTGTTTCAGTGGTGATCTGCGTAGGATCCACGATCCTCATGTCTTTTGTGATCACGGCACTTTTATAAACGTCGAGGCCTTCGACCCCAAAAGATTGTATGTCCCCTACCGTATAAATGACGGCAGAAGGACTACCCGGGTCTGTCTTAAATTCGATTTTCCGGGGATTGAGCTTCCAGTTACCATAGTTTATCCATCCTTTTAGGGTATCGCCGGCACTCCTGACAATGTACCCGGGTTTATAGACTTGCTGCGAAAATAGAAAGGCGGAACAAAAAACAAAAACGATAATACATAAGGTTTTTTTCATTTAATAGGTCAGTTTATGGGAGGGGCTTATACGATATGAGAGCTCCAATGAGTTTTAAAAATGCTGCGCAAAATAATAACAAATCTTTCCAATTGCAAAATCCCGGGAAAAATTCTACGAAATAAACATCCGCTGGTTCAATAAAAGAAATACGTTAGTTTAAGTGCATAATTCTTTATATACCCTGTGAAATCACTATTGGCAAGAAATCTTCTGCATACTTATCCCCATTATAGGTATTCTTCGAAAACGCTACTTCGAACCTCAACGTAAAGTCGTTGAAATTTCTCAGCAACAAAAGGTCAACACTCGCGGACAGGACGGAGAAGCAAGCTAAGAGGGAAAGCAATTTTCATATGACTAATAATAGGATGATGATCCTTATGGACCACCGGTTTGATTCGTAAGGCACAAAATAACGGCAATTTCTTACACTTGCAACCCTGCGGGAATTTTTTCGCTGAAAATTGGGGTATCTTAGTAAACAAATCAACGATGAAAAAACTGGTTTTTGCGACATATATACTCTTGTTACTCTCATCGGCCGTCTCCTGCCAGGGCAATAAAAACAAAGAATTGACAGTTGGAGATACCATCCCCCCTTTCACGCTGACCGATCAGGATGGAAAAACGTTTAACAGTTCAGATCATATTGGCAAAAGCAGCCTGGTCATCTTCTTTTATCCCAAGGACGAAAGCATGATATGCACCAGGGAGGCCTGTAGTTTTCGTGACCGGTACGCCGATCTTATTAAAGCCGGTGCAATCGTCGTGGGCATCAACGGCGGTAGTGTTGGCAGTCATAAGAAATTTCAAACAAACGACAAACTACCTTATCCGTTGCTAAGCGATACGGACAACAAAGTACTCAAAGCATTTGGCGTACCCGACCGGTTCTTTATGACCGGCCGGAAAACATTCGTCGCGGACAAAACGGGTAAGATCGTTTTTACTTACAGTTCTTCGTTAAAAGGCAGCAGGCATGCCAAAGATGCATTGGCATACCTGGTGAAGGATGGCAGGAACTAACTCATTCGAATGATGGGTCTTACCATAACACATTCACCAACGAATCCAAAACCATGAAATATCCTTATTTTCTGATTTCCCTACTCTTTCACACGCTCATTTTGCGCGGTCAGGACCCGTTAAGGCCGTTCCCGCAACATGTGCATTATGCTGAGGGGACCATCAAACCCAATCATATTCTCCAAAGACAGCTGGATGACAGCGTCCGGTCTTTTTATCGGGGTTGGAAAGAGCGTTATATCAATGACGATGCGGGAGAAGGGAATTATTATGTGTGGGTGGAAGGTTCCGTAGGAAACAAACAATGTGTCTCTGAAGGACAGGGATATGGCATGATGATCCTCGCACTGATGGCAGGGTATGATGACTCGGCAAAAAAAACGTACAATGGCCTTTTCCACTACTATAAATCCCATCCGAGCAGGAATAGCCCCCATCTGATGGCATGGGCGCAGACAAAGCGATTTTTAGATGTAGACGGCACCTCGGCAACCGACGGTGATATGGATATCGCCTATTCCCTGTTATTGGCAGACGCTCAATGGGGAAGTCAGGGAGCCATCGATTATCTCGGAGAGGCCCGAAAAATGATAGCGGACATCATGAAAGAGGAAATCAATCAAATAACATTTTCCGTTCTGTTAAGCAATGCANNGATTATTTCGATATGCGTTCTTCGGATTTTATGCCTGCCCATTTTAAAGCATTCGGGATCGCTTCGAATGATGAGAACTGGAAAAAGGTCGTCGATAAGAATTACAGGCTTTTTACCCTCCTCCAGGATAAATACAGTAAAGAAGCGGGACTGCTGCCTGACTTTATACAATCCGTCAATAAGGACCCAAGACCGGCTCACCCAAGGTACCTTGAATCCGGTTATGACGGTTATTATAATTATAATGCCTGCCGTGTTCCCTGGCGGATCGCCACCGATTTCATCCTGGATGGCGATCCGCGCTCCAAAATAATGGTAGAAAAAATAAACAGGTGGATCGGGCAAACCACCCGGAACATACCCGATAATATTTCCGCGGGATATTCATTGGATGGAGACGATATAGGAAGCCGGCATTTCGAAGCAATGTGTTTTATAGCACCCTTTGCCGTTTGNNTGATCAGTTTGATTACTATGACAACAGCATAAAAATGCTCAATATGATCATACTGTCCGGGAATTACTGGAATCCTCATTCTCCTCAGCATCATCAAAATCCCTGATCTCCGCTAACGCCTCTCCATGATATATTTTATCTTATCCCGACCGGTTACCCGAAAGCCTAAACGCTCGTAGAAAGTCCTTGCTCTTCTATTGATCCTGAAAACTTCCAGCCGGAGCGGTCTTCCTCCTCCGCCATCGGTCTTATCTCTCTCACCGGCAGTCTCCGCTTCCCGGATCAGTTCATGCATAATGGTCATTCCAAGTCCCCTGCCCTGAAAGTCTTCGTCGATTAAAATATTGGCCAGAAAGATCTCCGCCTTTCGGTACTCAACCTCGATATAGCCGAAAATGGCATCCCTTTCCGGCATAGCCTGTGGAAGCGACATATCAGGCATGAGGTTTTTAAGCAACAATATCCGCGTATTCGCCGGGTTAAAAGTCTTTCGGTGAAAGGAGATCTGGAAATCCTCATCCCATCCATAAATGTCCCGGACATAAGGCTTTATAGAGCGTGTCTTGATCCGGTAGGTCAGGTCAATGTCTTCCGGTGTTGCCGGGCGGTATATGATCTCGGTCGTCATTTTTCAGGTTCAGCCTTTTACCATTCCGCAAGGGAACCATCCTGGTTATACCATAGGGGATTTTTCCAATCATGCCCCACGGCACTCAGTTCCCTGACCAATTCCTCATTGATCACTACACCGAGACCGGGGCCGGGCAGCAGGCCGATATAGCCGTCCTTTATTTCGAAATCGGCAACATTCTGCACATAATCGAGCAGGTCGATCTTCTCATTGTAGTGAATACCGATGCTGCTCTCCTGGATAAAGGCATTGATGGCATGGAAGTCCACCTGGAGCGCCGAGGCGAAGGCGATGGGTCCGAGTGGGCAATGAGGCGCCAGGGCCACGTCGAAGGCTTCTGCCATGGCAGCAATTTTGCGGACTTCAGAAATGCCGCCGGCATGACTTAGGTCTGGCTGGATGATATCGACGCAATTGTCGCAGAATAGCTTCTTAAAATCCCAGCGGCTGAACATCCGCTCACCGGTGGCAATAGGCGTTGACGTTAGTGCCTGCAGGATCGCCAGCACTTCGTTATTCTCCGGCAGCACAGGCTCTTCAATGAACAGCAGCTTGAAGGGTTCCAGTTCCCGGACCAGGACCTTGGCCATTCCCCGGTGCACGCGGCCATGGAAATCCAGGGCGATGCCGATCTCCGGACCCACCGCTTCACGGACGGCAGCCGTGCGGGCAATCGTTTCATCGACCTTCTGCGCCGAATCGATCCATTCCATTTCCGCAGTGGCATTCATCTTTACCGCCTTGAAACCGGCGAGCACACGTGCCTTTGCCGCAGCGGCTATATTATCGGGCCTGTCACCCCCGATCCAGCCATATATCTTCATTTTATCCCGCACGGAGCCTCCCAGGAGGTCATAGACGGGCCTGTTGAGCGCCTTGCCTTTGATATCCCAAAGGGCCTGATCGAAACCGGAGATGGCGCTCATCAGGATAGGGCCGCCCCGGTAGAAACCACCCCGGTACAGGGTCTGCCAGATATTTTCTATGGAAGAAACGGGCTGGCCGATCACATAGGCTGCCAATTCTTTAACAGCTGCTATAACCGTATCGCTCCTGCCTTCGATGACGGGCTCTCCCCAGCCAAACAGACCCGGCTGATTCGTATATACTTTCAGGAATATCCAGCGGGGCGGGATCTTGAAGATCTCTATTTTTTCCACCCGGACGGAAAATCCGTATTCCCCTTCGGGCTGCTTCGCAGAAGTATTAAAATGTGCCATATTTTTAGTTGTAGCCTCAGGATCTTGCCTGCGCGATATTGTTTATAAGGGTCTTTGCTTTTTCCGTGATCACCCCGAAAGAGCCGGATCCGATCGCCGCCATATCGCACAAGGAAGATATCCGCCTGATGCCGGTGAGCCAACAGCATCTCCGTGGCAGAAAAAGCTCCCATGCAGACCGGGACATCCCTTCCATGGGCGACTGCTATGATGTCGATATCGGTAACGGGGGTGACAATATATTGTGCCCCTGCATCCAATACACGCAGCGCTTCCTGCCGGTCGGTGACAGTGCCGGCCCCCTGACCCCTATCCGGGCAAATCCTGTTTCAGCGAATCCAGGAAGTTCTTCTCACTGCGTTTAATATGGGCACGCATGGCATGAGAGGCCTCCCTGGAATCCCCATCCCTGATTGCCTGATAGATCTCCTCATGGAATTGGATCAGCCGGCTCTTTTCCGCCTGCAGGTCGTCGATCTTATTTTTAGCAAAGATCGATCTTTTGAACCTGGGCATGGAATCAAAAACGGGCCTCATGAGCAGGGTGACAACGGTGTTATGGGTGGCTTTGGCTATCAGGATATGGAAGCGACTGTCTATATCCGTCTCTGTCTCTATATCTTCCAGCGGGCAATTCCTTAGTTCCTCCATATTGCTGGCAAGCTCCGTTAATTCGCCGGCCGTTCTATGCAAAGCAGTCATCCCGGCGATCTCCGGTTCAAAGAGCTGCCTTGCGCGGATGATATCGAAGATCATATTGCCGTCATCGGTCAGTTCCAGGTAGAGATTGATCGAATCGATGGCCGATTCGGAGCTGATCTCGTTAACATAGGCTCCGCTGCCTTGCCTGATAACGACCAGGCCGCGTGCGCTCAGCCTGCGAAAGGCCTCCCTGACCACAGTCCGGCTAACGGAAAAAAGCTTGCAGAACTCCCCTTCGGTCGGCAGTTTCTGCCCCGCCAGGTATTGCTTTTTCCGGATCGCCGATTCGATGGACTCTTCGATCTTCCCGCTCAGGAGTTTCTCGGATCCTATTTTTTGAAAAGGGGTATCCAGGTGCATAAGTTCAGGTTCTTAGTAGATTGTAAAAGTATAAGTTATATGACAAATTATATCAAAATAATTTTCGACTTCCGGATAGGATCTGTATTTAAAATAAACAATTGTAAATTAGCGTATTTCATATTATTAATAACCAGTATTTTAAAAACATTTTTTTGCAAGCTCCATATTTCATAAACTTGTATGATGTTATATAACTTTTTCATTTTAATACCCACATTTTAATACTCGCGAAATGTTCCATCCCCGACTAGTCGTTTTTTTGTGCTGCTGCCTGCTATCCCGGCAATTCGCCATCGCCCAGGATACAAATAGCTCCGGCAGTTCCGCCGGCCGCCTGCAAAAAGAAAAAGCAAGGAATATCCGCCTGCCTTCCACCGATGTGCACTACCAGGAAGTCAAGGATTATGTGGAGGACCAGCCCGATTCCGATTATTTCCACGCCCCGGAAGACGCCTNNCTGGGGCATCTATTCCATCTGGCATATGCCGCATGAATCCTGGGACTTCCTAACCCTGTCTAACGAGAAGAAGCAGCAATACCAGCAATCATAC
Organism: Chitinophagaceae bacterium; assembly: GCA_003151295.1. Classification (GTDB taxonomy): domain Bacteria; phylum Bacteroidota; class Bacteroidia; order Chitinophagales; family Chitinophagaceae; genus Puia. Next base: position 6,435 of record PLXD01000092.1, read on the forward strand.
AAGACCTGGAATCCCACCGGCTTCAACGCCGACGAGTGGATGGACCTTTTCCGGCAGGCAGGCCTGAAATGCTTTGCTTTCACCTCCAAACATCATGAAGGTTTTTCAATGTTCGATACGAAGACAAGGGTCAGGCAACGGGTCAATTATCTCGCCCCCGGCGGACCCGCTATCGAGGACTGCGACCTCGCCTATAGCATCATGGAAAGCCCCTTCCACCGCGACATCGTAAAAGAACTCTGTGAATCGGCAAGACGCCATGACATTAAGATCGACCTGTATTTCTCCCATCCCGACTGGTATGATGCCGATTTCAGGCCCTATAATTATCATCCCCTCCAAACCCCCGATGCCAAAAATAACCCCACCAATTACGGGGATAAGAATAGCTTCTCCGATAGCTATTCCGATGGCAGACACCCGGCCATGGCGCCGGATCCCACTCCCGCGCAAAGGGAAAGGATGGTCGAACGTCACCGGGAACAATTGAAAGAACTCCTGACTAATTACGGAAAGATCGATATGATCTGCCTGGACCAGTGGTTCGGACCGACCGTATGGCCGGAATTGAAAAAGACCATCAAAATGGCCCGGGCGCTGCAGCCCAACGTGATGCTCCGCTGCCGCGGGATCGGGAATTACGGGGATTACTATACGCCGGAAGGATTCGTGCCCGGAAAAAAAGAGAATACGAACATGCCCTGGATGGTGATCTATCCGCTGGCCAGCGGCTTCTCCTATGACAGGGTTGACAGCAACTACAAAGGCAGCAAATGGATCATCGACAACCTGGTAGACGCCGTCTCCAAAGGAGGTAATTTTATGGTCGGCATCGGGCCCGATAGCAACGGTCATTTCCATCCCAGGGCAGTAGCGCAGTTGAAAGAGACCGGCCAGTGGCTGAAAATAAATGGAGAGGGCATCTATGCCACCCGCGCCCGGAAAGAATGGAAAGAAGGAACGAACATCCGGTACACCCTCACCAAAGACAAAAAATACACCTATGCCTTTACACTAGTGTGGCCTGGCGAAAAGCTGGCCCTAAAAACGGTGAAACCGGAGCCGGGTACCGACATACGAATGCTGGGATATACAGACCCGTTGAAATGGAACTATGCGGATGGCCGACTGACGATCCATATCCCTGCGGCCCTGCAAGACGAAAGCGCGCGTCCCTGTCGCTCGGCCTGGGTTTTTCGCATCGAGGAAAAACCAGTCGTCGCCACTGCCACCAAACCATACGCGCTTAAATAACGGGGGCAGAATGAATCAATCATGAAAAAAAACTTCTCCGTCAATCCGCTCCTGATCAATCCGACAGACAGCGGCAAGTTACCCCGGATGCGCTGGGTCATGATCACGATGGCCTTCCTGGCCACGGTACTGAACTACGTGCATCGCCTCTCTTTCTCCTATCTATCGGTTAGTGGCAGCTTGCGGCATATGATCACGGATGAGGCATTCGGATATATAGCCACCGCATTCTTCATTGCCTATATGATCTCGAATGCCGTGTCGGGATTTGTCATAGACAGGCTGGGTACCCGGATAGGGTATTCCCTCTATATGGCCTGCTGGACGACAGCGGCTTTATTACATGCTCTCGCGGCCAGCCCCTTTCAATTCGGGCTATTCCGTTTCCTGCTGGGCATCGGGGAAGCAGGCAATTGGCCGGCAGCTATCAAACTGACGGATGAATGGTTCTCTCCCGAGGAACGTTCCACAGCTACGGGTATTTTCAATAGCGGCGCGGCCATAGGAGCCATTGTGGCGCCGCCCCTGATAGCCTGGGTGGGCATTTCTTATGGATGGCAGGCATGCTTCATCCTTATCGGACTTTTGGGCTATGCATGGCTGGCCGTATTCTGGTTTATTTATTATACCCCGGAGAAATCCATCAGAAAATCCACCGGACGGGTCATCCCGCCGGGACGATTGTTGAAAACGAGATTCGTGAGCTGGCTGTTCGTATCGAAGTTCTTCATGGACCCCATCTGGTATTTTATCACCTTCTGGATCGGGCGCTACCTGGTAGACGTGCATGGATGGGGGCTGGCGAAAATCGGACGGGTCTCGCTCATACCCTTTGTCACGGCCGATTTCGGCAATATCCTGGGGGGCCTGTTCACCCAACGCATGATCCGCTCGGGAATTGCGATTCCGAAAGCCAGGAAGATCACCGCTGCTGCTTCTGGCCTACTCGTGGCTTTTCCCCTTTTATCGGGCCCCTTACTGATACATAGCGGGGCAATGGCTCTCGGGATGCTGGCGCTAGCAGGATTCGGACATGCCGCCTATACCTCCAACACGATGGCCTTCCCGGCGGATGTCGTGCCGGCAAACGCCACGGCTTCGGTCTGGGGTCTCGTCAGCGTAGGAGCCGGGTTGGGAGGGGCTTTTTTTCAATCGGTCTCCGGCATCACCGTGCACAGGATCTCGCAGCACGCCGGTTATGCATCGGCGTATAATACTGTATTTGTGGGGTATGGGGTTATCGCCCTGATCGGGTTGGCCATCGTGCTTTTCCTGATGGGCCCCCTGGTCCCAGATAAGAAATTGCATGATTATACCACTCTCGCTCCCGGGAAAATGACAATCGTGAATTAAATCATTATTATATGGAATACAGGCAATGCGGATACACGGATTTGAGGCTTTCTGTCATCGGAACCGGTTGCTGGGCCTTCGGCGGCGGCGAATACTGGGGACCCAATGACCAATCCGATACCAATGCCGTCGTAGTGGCGGCCATAGAAGCAGGTATCAATTATTTCGATACCGCCGAAGCCTATAATGAGGGCAGGAGCGAAACCTCCCTGGGCATAGCCATTCGCGGTATCCAGCGCGATAAGATCGTCATCGGCTCCAAAATATCTCCTTCCCACTGTTACCCCCAGCTGCTGGAGCAACATTGTGATGCATCGCTGAAAAGACTGGGGACCGATTACCTGGACCTCTATATGATCCACTGGCCCATTCACCCGCATTCTATAAAGCATTTTACAAACGACGAATCGGTGATCAGCCATCCTCCGCTGTTGGAAGAGGCGCTCGGAACGATGGAAATGCTGAAACAAAAAGGTAAGATCAGGGAGATAGGCATCAGCAATTTCAGCAGTTTACGAATGAAGGATATCCCGGCGGCTATGAAGATAGCCGCCAATGAACTGCCCTATAATCTCTTGTGCCGGGCCATCGAGTTCGACACACTTCCGCATTGTCAAAAAAAGAGAGTCGGCATTATCGGATATATGACCCTGTTGCAGGGCATCCTGACCGACCTCTATAGGAGCCTGGACGACGTCCCTGAATGGCAAAGACGCACCCGGCATTTCAAGGCTGCAGGATCTCCCTTATCCCGGCATGGAGAAAAGGGGTTTGAAGAAGAGACGGGGAATGCCCTCTCCGCGATCCGTATGATCGCGGCGGAAGAAGGCCTCAGCGTGGCTTCCCTCGCCACTCGGTGGGCCATCGCCAACCCTGCCATCACCTGTGCGCTGATCGGCGCCCGCAATATTAAAAAACTCGAAGAGAATATCCGGGCAGCGGAAGGCCGGCTGTCAACGACTGTCCTTGAAAGGCTGAACGAGGTAACCGATGAATTAAAGAATAAGATGACTGCCCATTTCGACTATTATGACAGCAAGGAAAATGACAGAACCCTTTAAAATTTTTAAACTATGAAAATAAAATATATCAAAACATGGATGGTCGCATTGCAGATCGCTTTCGCCGCCAATACCCTTTCTGCACAGAACAGGATTCTTCATCTTTCCCTGCAAAAAAGGGATTCGGCGACAAACATTCCCTTCCTGACGAAGGAAGACGTTAATGCTTCAAAAATAGCCA